>JAFVVU010000297.1 GCA_017502065.1 Clostridia bacterium
ATTTCGGTAGATTTCAGGAAGATTTTATGATTCATTTCACAATTACCGACACAAAGAAAAACGGTGAAATTGATATTGCAACAAACGTAGTTATCGAACTTAAAGATAACAGAAGCGGTGCAACAGTAAAAAAAGCAGAACGTGAAAATCTTTACAAAGCAATTGATATTGCTGAATTCTGGCTTTTTGATGCACTTGGCGAAATTGATTAATCAGGAGAAAAGTATGAAAAAAGTATTATGTATAGTAATGGCAATGCTTTTGCTTTGCTCATGCTCAGCGGGTGTCAATACAAGTTTTACATCAGGAGAAACTCCTGTACCAACACCAACACCTGCTCCAACAGATAATTCAGTTAAGGAGAATGTTAAAATGGAAAACACAAACATTAAAATAACAATGGATAATGGTGGAGAAATCTACCTTGAACTTTATCCGGAATATGCGCCGGAAACCGTTGCAAACTTTGTTTCACTTGTAAAAGACGGTTTTTATAACGGTCTTACCTTCCACCGTATCATAAGAGGCTTTATGATTCAGGGCGGTGACCCGGAAGGAACAGGCTTTGGCGGTTCCGATAAAACAATCAAAGGTGAATTTGCATCAAACGGATTTACCCAGAACACATTAAGCCACGAACGCGGCGTTATTTCAATGGCACGTTCACAGATGCCTAACTCTGCAAGCAGCCAGTTCTTTATCGTACATGAAGATTCAACATTCCTTGACGGTGACTATGCCGCATTCGGCGTGGTAACAGAAGGAATGGATACTGTTGACGAAATTGCAAACGTTGCAACAGATTATAATGACAGACCGATCACACCGGTTGTTATCGAAAAAATGGAAATCATTGACTAATATCGGAGGAAGTTATGGCAAAATTGTGGGGCGGCAGATTTCAGAAAGCAACCGACAAAAAGGTTGACGATTTCAATTCATCCATCCGTTTTGACAGCAGAATGTATAAACAGGATATAGAAGGTAGTATTGCTCATGCAAAAATGCTCGGCAAACAGGAAATTATTCCTGAAGCCGACTCTGCACTGATTGTTAAAACACTTAAAGAAATTCTGGATGATATTGAAAACGGCAAGGTTGATTTTGAAATTGATGCCGAAGATATCCATATGAATATTGAAAAAATCCTTACCGAAAGGATAGGGGATGCGGGCAAACGGCTGCATACCGCAAGAAGCAGAAATGACCAGGTTGCACTTGACCTTCGTATGTACCTGAGAGACGAAATCTGCGAAATCACGGCAATGCTGAAAAAACTTGCCGAAACCCTTATTTCACTTGCAAAAAACAATCTTGATACAATAATGCCGGGTTACACACATCTGCAAAAAGCACAGCCGGTTACAGCGGCACATCATTTTATGGCATATGTTGAAATGATAAAACGTGATATCGGAAGACTTGCAGATGTTAAAAAACGTATGAACGTACTTCCGCTCGGAAGCGGCGCACTTGCAACAAGTACATATCCGATTGACAGAGATTTTGTTGCAAACGAACTTGGTTTTGACGGTCCTTGCCTTAACAGTCTTGACGGTGTAAGTGACAGAGATTTTGTTATTGAGCTTTCAGCGGCACTGTCGATAATCATGGTGCATTTGTCAAGATTTTCGGAAGAACTTATTCTCTGGAATACAGACGAGTTTTCCTTTGTTGAAATGGACGATGGTTTTTCAACCGGAAGTTCAATAATGCCGCAGAAGAAGAACCCCGACGTTGCAGAGCTTATAAGAGGAAAAGCCGGCAGGGTATTTGGAAATCTGATGGGTATTTTAACTGTAATGAAAGGCATTCCGCTTGCATATAACAAGGATATGCAGGAAGATAAAGAAGGAATTTTTGACAGTATTGATACAATCAAGCTGTGCCTGCCCGTATTTACGGATATGATTGCAACAATGAGAATAAACAAAGATAATATGAGAAAAGGCGCCGGCGGCGGTTTTACCAATGCAACCGATGCGGCAGATTATCTTGTTAAAAAAGGTGTTCCGTTCAGAAATGCCCACGAAATAATCGGTAAACTTGTGTTCTATTCAATTGAACATAAAAAATCGCTTGAACAGCTTGAACTTGATGAATTCAAACAGTTTTCCGATGTTTTTGAAAACGACGTGTATGAAGCAATATCGCTTGAAAGCTGTGTTTCATACAGAAAAGTTGTTGGTGGCCCTGCAAAAGAAGCGGTGCTTCTGGCAATTGAGAAAAACGAAGAATTTTTAAAGAATATTTAATAAAAAAGATGATGCATTTGCATCATCTTTTTTTGTACTCATTGGTTATTCTCACAACCTCCGGCGCAAGGAGGATAAGCGCCGCAAGGTTAGGCAGAGCAATAAGTCCGTTAAGAATGTCGGAAAATTCCCATATACTTTGCATGCTTGCAATGCTTCCGGCAAAAATGGAGATGATAAAAACGGTTTTAAACAAGCGGTCCGACTTTGCGGAGGAGGACAAATATTCAAGTGCGCGCTGACCGTAAAATGCCCATCCGAGAACAGAAGCAGTTGCAAAAAACGTTATTGCAATTGCAATAAAATATACCCCGAAATCGCCGAAAACTGTAGCAAAAGAAAGAGCGGTAAGAATGCTTCCGTCAGCGCCCGAAACACCTGATGTAAGTATAACGAGAGCGGTTATTGTGCAGATTAAAATTGTGTCGAAAAACACTTCAAAAATACCCCACATACCCTGAACTGCACTTTCTTTTTCGTTTGATGAGGAATGGGCAATAGATGCCGCACCAAGCCCGGCTTCGTGGGTAAAAATTCCGCGTGATATTCCAAATCGCATAGCCCGGCTTACTCCAAATCCCAAAACACCTCCACCTGCACTTTTGAAATTAAACGCATCGCGGAAAATTTCGGCAAAAGCGGAAGGAATATAGCTTGCTTTACAAATAAGAAAAATAACGCATCCGCCAATATAGAAAATTGCCATAATAGGAACAACAAATTCTGTTATTTTTACAATCCGTCGTGCGCCGCCCACAATTGCAAATCCGCAAATTACAGCTAACCCTACACCAACAACGATTTTGGGAATTCCGAATGCCAGCTCAAGTGAATCGGCAATGGAATTTGATTGTACAGCGGCTCCCATAGCAAATGAAACAAGAATACACAGTATGGCAAATAACACGCCAAGCCATTTCATTCCCGTGCCTTTTTCTATGTAATACATTGGTCCACCGCAAATCTCACCGTTTTTTCTTATGCGGTATTTCATAGCAAGAACAACCTCGGCATATTTGGTAATCATCCCGATAAATCCGCTTATCCACATCCAGAAAATACTGCCCGGACCACCGGATACAATAGCGGTTGCAACTCCGGCAATATTGCCCGTACCTATTGTGCCTGCAAGCGCGGTTGAAATTGCAGCAAACGGCGAAATTCCGCCTCCGGCAGAATCTTTTTTCTTAAAAAGTGAACCGACCGTTTTTGAAAAAATTTCTTTTGCAGAAGTGAACTGAAATCCTTTTAAAAGAAATGTATAAAGTATCCCGACAAAAAGCAGTAAAAATACCATTCCGGGACCCCACAGAATTTTTG
>JAFVVU010000298.1 GCA_017502065.1 Clostridia bacterium
ATTGTAACAACTGCGGCAATAGGTGCAATGATGAATCCGTTTATGGCACTTATTGTAATTGCAATCGGTGTTGGTACAATTATAATCAGTAAATACGTATCCCTCGGAAGCGTAACTGCAATGATTTCATACCCGATTCTTGTAGCTGTTACAGGCGGAGATGCTCCTTATATAATATTCTCCACTGTGCTTATGCTCCTTGCGGTTATCAAACACAGAGCAAACATAAAAAGACTTATTAAACACGAAGAAAGTAAAATAACATCAAAAAAGGCGTAAATTATGAATAAAAAGAATGCGGCAGGAACAGTCAGCTTCATATTTATTGCAATAATGCTGTCCAAAGTACTCGGGCAGGTACGCGAAATGGTTATTGCGGCAATCTACGGAACAAGCACTCAGGCAAGTGCCTATTTTATGGCATCACAACTCCCTGTAAGCTTTTTCGATATGATACTCGGCTCGGCAATATCCTCGGCGTTTATACCCGTGTACAATATGTTTATGGAAAACGATGGCAAGGAAAGGGCAAACCTTTTTGCAACCCGTTTTTTAAACGTAATCATACTTGCAACAGCAGTTATTTCGGCACTCGGTATTGCATTTGCAGGCCCGATAATGTCCGTTTTCGGACCAAGCCTTGATATGTCAACAAAAGTGCTTGCGGCTGAGCTACTGCAGATTATGTTTCCAATGCTTATTTTTACGGGAATGGCATTTGTTTTTGTAGGACTTTTGCAGTCACAGGGGGAATTTAAAATCCCTGCAATAATGAGCATTGTTTCAAATGCAGTCTGCATTTTATACCTTTTTACATTAAATAAATATTTTGGAATATACGGACTTGCAGTAAGCCTTGTAATAGGCTGGGTACTGCAGTTTATCATACTTGCAGTTCCTGCACGGAAAAAAGGATACAGACATTCCTTCAAAGCAGGATTTGCAGACAGCGGACTTAAAAATGTTGCGGCGCTTGCGCTTCCTGTGCTTTTTGCATCGTGGGTACAGCCAATCAATGCAACGGTCAATATGAGCATAGCATCGGGGTTTGCTGATGGCAGCGGCCCGTCAATCCTTAACTATGCCAACAGACTTTACATAATTGCGGCAAGCGTTTTTGCCGTATCGCTTACCAACTATACATTCCCGAAACTGTCCCGCCTTTCCATTGCAAAAGAGGGCAGAGAATGGTCGGATGTGGTTGCCGGAAGTATAAAGCTTGTGCTTCTTATCGTAATACCGATAGCGCTTGTTTTTCTCCTTCAGGGCGAAGAAATCATAAGGATAATTTATCAGCGAGGCGAGTTTGACGAAACAGCGGTTAAAATGACTTCTGCGGCAATGTTCTGGTACTCAATCGGTATGGTGTGGTACAGTGCACAGGAAATTTTCAATAAAGCATTCTACTCCGTGCACGACACAAAAACACCGCTTATCGCATCGGTGGGAAGTATAATAACAAACGTGGCATTAAGCTTTATTTTATCGAAATATATGGGCATTTCAGGTCTTGCCCTTGCGGCGTCCGTTTCTGCGGCAATCTGGTGTATATTCTCCGGAGTAATGCTGAAATCCCGTTTCTTTAAAGAAAGCTTTAAAGATTTGCAGCTTATAAAAATTATTATTATGGCTCTGGCATTTGCACTTACCGTATTCTTTGTACGTCGGTTTATGTGTGCATCTGTCGGTGTGGAAAATTTAATTAACAGGATTATA
>JAFVVU010000299.1 GCA_017502065.1 Clostridia bacterium
AATCATTCCGGAATCTGAAAACACAGATAATGTAACCGGCTACAGGAAAAGTCCTGAAATCAATATAAACACAGCGGATGTAAATATGCTGTGTGAGGTTGGTGTGGGAAAAACTGTGGCAGCTCAGATTGTTGAGTACCGAAACGTTTATGGAAAGTTTTCGGTGAAAGAAGATATCATGAATGTTCCCGGAGTCGGAGAAACATTGTATGAGAAAATAAAAGATAGAATTTGCGTGAATTAATTATAAAAACAGGAGTGATATTAATGAACGGTAAACTCAAAAGTAACATTCTTAACTGGTTTGGATTTATCGATGTTGTGCTGGTGTTTCTTTATATGTTGTTTATATTTTTAATAGGAACACGACCGCAGTATATTCCGGGATTTCTCGTCAGTTCAGTTGCAACACGAAACTTTTTTATAAGCGCTACACATACAATAGGAGCGGCGTTTGCGGTAATTTATTTTCTGCAGTATCTTGATGCAAACCTGCATGACAGAAAGCTGGCAGCTATAGGTGTTGTAAATTCAATAGTATATATACTCGCACTGGTGCTTGTGTGGTATTGTTACATAATTAAAGTAACAGACCCGCTTATGTTTGTTGTATGCGTAGACGGCGTGCTTATGTCAATACTTCTCTGGTCACTGACATATGTAAAATACACAACAATGGACGGCGGTGCGCAAAAAACAGGTGAAGCAGTTCTTAAACTGCTCTCATTTGCAAGTATAATGTGTTTTGTTGTAGGAATATTTACTTATTATGGAATTACGGGACAGCTCCTTAATTCAATGTTCAATGCGGTGCTTCCGATGAATTCGGCAGATGCGCTCAGCATATTCTTATATATGGTTGCAGCGGTTTTGCAGGGTGTTTCTTTTATAATGATGTCATTTATGGACAAAAAACGTGCAGCATATATAGAAATGCTGAAGGAGCGTTACAGAAAGACAAAATCCCTGTAATAGATGTTTGGATTAAAAAAGCGCCGAGCGCGCAAAAACAATTTGATAAACCTAAAAAAACAGGTGATGCAACGCATCACCTGTTATCTTTTATATAAATTGTTTCCGTGGCAATCGCCGATTACCGTTACGGGAAAATCTTTTACCGTAAGTTTTTTAACCGATTCGCTCATCAGCTCGGGGTAAGCAATTTCCTCAACCGACACAACGCATTTTGCAAGAAGTGCACCCGCACCGCCAACAGCACCGAAATAAACCGCACCGCAGCTTTGCATTGCGCTGTACACCTCATCCGTGCGCTCACCCTTACCAATCATTCCCGTAAGTCCAAGCTCGATAAGGCGAGGGGCGTATGCATCCATTCTGCCGCTTGTGGTAGGCCCGCATGACCCTATTATTTCACCCGGTCGTGCAGGACAAGGACCGGCATAATAAATGATGGCATCCTTTATATCAAAAGGAAGCTCGCCGCCCGATTCAAGTGTTTCAATCATTTTTTTGTGTGCGGCGTCACGCGCGGTGTATATAACTCCGCTTATATAAACCGTGTCGCCTGCGCGAAGTGTTTTTGCAATATCTTTTGTAAGGGGTGTGGTGATATTCACATTATCCCTCCTTGATAAGTTCCAGTACATCGTCAAATATATATTCGGAAGAAAGCTCTTCAAAATATCCTTTTGCTGCTTTGCCGTTAACACCTGTCAGCACAGCGGCAAAATCGGTATTCATTGCCTTTGCGGCAAGAATATCTGCGCCTGCATCACCAACGATAAGCACCTTTTTTAAATATTCCTTATCATAATCACCCGAAACGATTTTTTCATCGGGATAGTCAAGACCGTATGCCGCTTTTAAAAACGAATACGGATTTGGTTTTGCAAGGAAAAGCCCTGTTTTTTCTGCTGCCTCCATTACATGGTCGTGCATTACAAGGCAGTTTTTATCAAAATATTTTAAAAGTCCGCATTTTTTCATAGGAAGCCAGAACTCAAACGAAGGTCTTCCCGTGCCGACGGACACGGAAATGCCTTTCTTTTTAAGAGTTTTCAGAAAAGCCTTTGTTTTCTTTATTCCGTGCATAGGCACTTCGTTTGCCATAAAGCTATGTTTGCCTTTTTTTGCAGGTGCTTTGCCGTAACACTGCTTGAAATATTTATCTCCGTAATACCATTCATTAAAAACTGTCTGTAAATTAACCCAGAACGGCGAAAGTCTTGTGCAGTCCATATCACCAAAACGACGTGCGTAAAGCTCTGCCGCATGGTCATAAATTTCGGGTGCATTAAGATTTACTTCTTTGTAATGCTCCTGCACAAGTTTAAAATCTTCCGTATCAAGACCTATTGCGCCTGAAAGTGTCAGGTACGCAAGGTCCCAGTTGCTGTTAACACCAAAATTTTTAAACATTGCAATTGTGGTGTCATCACAAAGAATATTTTTTCTTATTTCCGCAACATTTTCATACATCCAACGTGTATCAAGGTCGCGGGTGCCGTAATAACGCTTATCGTAAAGCAGCTCATAAACGGCCAAAGCGGCGCAATTCCAATAGCCGTTTTCACTGGTAATTACGCCGTCCATATCAAAAATTATTTTTTCGTATTTGTCAAGAAGCCCCATAATTAATCCTTTTTAATTTCAAATTCAATTTTGCCTGCAACACCTGCTGTCATACCTTTTCGGCTTTCAACAGGAGAGAGAGCTTTGCCGAGTGCGAAACCAAGCGCACGATAAACAGCTTCCCAGATGTGGTGTCCGTTGATACCTTTCTGAACATCAATGTGAAGTGTCATATTAGCACCTGTTGCAATGCCTTCAAGGAAGGTGCGCAAATCTTCGCTCAGCATTCCTTCGGTTGCGGCAGGAATTTCCACGGCGCTGTCAATATCCCAGTATGTACGGTCTTCAAAAGAAAGTGCACAAAGAGCTCTTGCTTCATCAATAATGCCGTACGCGTCGCCAAAACCGTATGCACCGTTTTCAATGCACTGCTGTTTATATTCATAAATAGCCTTGCCGAGTGTTATACCAAGGTCTTCACATACAAGATGCGAAAGCTCAAATTTATCAAGTTTAACTTTGGTTTCAATATTAATACCGCTTCTCCATACAATGTGTTCAATCATATGGCTTAAGAACGGCAGGGGAGTATCAATTTTCTGTCTGTAATCAGGGGCAACAGGGCCGCCTTTTAAAATTACTTCAATTTCGGATTCGGTTGTTTTTCTTGTCACTTTAATCATAAGTAACCCTCCCAAAAAATTAATAGCTAAATTTTGAACTGAAGTTCAAAGCTAAATTATTCCGCTTTGCTCCATAGCTAAATTGTTTCTACGAAACAGCTAAATTAAATTTCGCTATTAGCTGACCGCAAGGTCAATTTAGCTACAAAGTAATTTAGCGTGCAGAAAGCACATTTAGCTCGCCATAGGCGAATTTAGCTGAATTCAATTTTGTTGCATTCATTATATCACAATATTTTAATAAAATCAATAACAAAGCGGAATATATTGGGACAGGGGTTAATAAAATATAAAGACAAACCATTACAAAAGAGGGGGAACGACAGTGACAAAAATAAAAATGAACATAGAACCGGTGCTTCGGTGTCTGCCGAAAAGCATTTCTGCCGCCGCCGCAAAATATGAGGCAAGCGAAATTCGCCTTCTTGCAGGACGGCCTGCAATGCTGTACACCGGAACGGACGGGTTTTTCGTTACGTCTGCGGGTGATATAACCACTTCGGAGGACAGTGCGCCCGAAATAACAAAAACCGGTGTGGGCGAGGTTTTCCGCCTTGCATGCGATAACTCGGTTTATTCGTTTGAAGATGAAATTAAAAACGGATATATCACCATTGAAGGTGGACACCGTATCGGTATTTGCGGAAGTGCGGTTATAAAAAATGGAGAGATTACATATATAAAAAATATTTCGGCACTTAATATACGAATTGCACGTCAGGTGATTGGTTGTGCAAAGGAAATTTTCCCGGCGGTGTTTGATAAATATGTACGCAACACGCTTATCGTATCGCCTCCCGGATGCGGAAAAACAACAGTTCTTCGTGACCTTGCAAGAATACTTGGATATAAATTCAAGGTTGGAATTGCGGATGAAAGAAGTGAAATTGCCGCCGTGTACCGCGGCACGCCGCAAAATGACGTGGGACTGCGCACAGTGGTTATGGATGCCTGCCCGAAAGAATTCGGGATAAATATGATACTTCGTACAATGGGGGTTGATATTATAATAACCGATGAAATCGGGAGCAGAACTGATGCTGCGGCAATAAGAAATGCATTTAATTCGGGGGTAAAAATAATTGCAAGCGCACACGGATATTCAAAATCGGATGTGCTTGCACGGCCGGGAATTAAAGAGCTTGTGGGGATGGGCGGATTTGAACGTGTTGTGGTTTTAAGCCGCAGAAACGGGGCAGGTACTATTGAGGAGGTGAGCGAATGCCGGTAAAAATTGCAGGAGCGATTGCCATTATAGCATCGTGCACCATGCTGGGTTTTGAGCTTTCCTCCCATCTGATAAAGAGAGTGCGCATCCTTGAGGCATGGCAACAGGTGCTTCTTCGGATGAGCGGACTTATCCGATATGCAAAAACGCCGCTTTATGAAATATATGAAACTTTTTCATCGGAAAAAGGTGAAATAGGGGAGTTTTTTACGGCTCTTAGAAAGTGCCGCGGAGAGACTGCTTTAAACAGCTGGAAAAAGAACATTGGGGAAATGAAATGGCTTGCAAAAACAGATATGGAAATACTGGTAAATATGGCGAAAGGGCTTGGCGAAGGGGACGTTGATGAGCAGATAAAAGACATTGAATTTGCTTATGACGGCATTACATCAGCTCTGGATAAGGCAAAAGAAATTTCTGCAAGGGATGCAAAAATGTACCGTTCCATAAGTTTTTTTGCAGGCGTAACGGTTGCAATACTGCTTATATAAGGTGATGAAATGGACGTAAATCTTATATTTCAGA
>JAFVVU010000300.1 GCA_017502065.1 Clostridia bacterium
GAAAACGATTCTTATCAATACGACGATACCCTCCCTGTTTCATATAGTTTTCCTTATGAGTTCCGTTTTGGACAAGGTCAGGGTGTCAGCAGTAATGAAGTTGAATGGAAAGAATATATGGAGGTTCCTTCGAATTCGTCAGCAGACGATATTATTAATATTCTTGCCGATAAATATGAAATTACCTCCAGGGATGACAAAATTCTTTTGCGTAAGCTTGTTGGTATAAGATATGATATGCAACGCCGTAATTTCAGCAGTGGAAACCCATTTACATTTGCACAGGATGTTTCGATAAGAATGGTTTCAAAAATCAAGGAAACACCCGATAAACTTATCGGAGTTGATGTTGCATCAACTCCGATAAGAACATACCCAATGGAAAATACAGCAGCACAGCTTCTGGGACAGGTTGGTATTATATATGCCGAGGAATATGCCGAGCTTAAGGAAAAAGGATATAAAATGACGGATACACTTGGTAAAGACGGTCTTGAAAAATATCTGGAATCTTACCTTAAAGGCACTGACGGAATGCAAAATCTCGGAATAACCGTAAATGGAGAAACAATCGGCCTTGCTGATGATATCGCTCCCATTCCCGGAAACAAAGCTGTTCTTACTATAGATGCCGATGTTCAGAAAACCGCAGAAGCTTCTCTTGCAGAAGCCGTTGCACTTATGAAAGAAGCCGGGGCAACTGATATTGAAGGTGCTGCAGCTGTAGCAATTCACGTAGATACAGGTGAAATTATTGCAATGGCAAACTATCCTACGTATAACCCTGCCACTTTCCGTCAGAATTATTCTAAATTATCCAACGACAAAAATAAACCAATGTTTAACCGTTGTATAGGCGGAGCATATCCTCCCGGTTCAACATTCAAACCACTCACAGCAATTGCCGGATTGCAGGAAGGTCTTATTACCGGTACTGAGCTTATTAACTGTAACGGCCCATATGAAGCATATGCACCATCATACACACCGGCTTGTTGGATTTATAACGATGCCGGCGGAAGCCATGAATATATCAATGTTGTTAAAGCCCTTGAGGTTTCATGTAATATATATTTTTATGAAACAGGTCGTCGTTTGGGAATTGATAAACTTAATCAATATGGTAAGGCGTTTGGACTTGGGGAACTTTCCGGTATTGAAATAAGTGGTGAGGCAAAAGGAATTCTTGCCGGTCCGGAATATCGAAAAACAACAGATATATCTGATGGTATATGGTATCCCGGCGATACAATTCAGGCCGCTATCGGTCAGTCCGATAATATGTTTACTCCCCTGCAGATGGCAAACTATATTGCCACAATTGCAAATGGTGGCACACGATACGCACCGCATCTTGTAAAAGAAATTATTAAGCATGACGGTAGTGAAACTCTTGTTTCTTTTGAACCCAAGGTTATAAATACAATAGAAATCGCACCTGAAAATTTGAAATTTGTTCAGGAAGGTATGCGCAGCGTTGTTACCGAAGGAAGTGCAAAAGTTAATTTTGCAGATGCCAAATATGAAGCTGCAGGCAAAACAGGAACTGCTCAGACAAGAAGAGATAAAACTCCACATAGCTGGTTTGTTTCTTATGCACCATTTGATGAACCGAAGCTTGCCATTGCAGTTATTGTGGAATATGGCGGAGTTAACTCACTTGGTAAATACGTTTCAAAAGTTGCCCGAAATATGTATGATGCATATTTCTTCAGCAGTAATGAAGAAGTTCCAATTTCTAATAATACACTAATTAATTAACCGGAGGATTATGATGCAGAATATTCATCTAAAAGGCGTAAAAGACGGGGTTCGCCTTATCATAACACCTTCTGCAACTATGGGGAATGTAATTTCAGAACTTCAAAGCAAAATTGATCAATCACTTGATTTATTTAAAGCAAAAGGAGATGTTGTGCTTCATGTTGAAGCTCCTACCCTTTCTTTTGTTGATAAGCTAAAAATTCAGGATATTGTCCTAAAAAAACATCCTGAAACCGTTTTTTCATTTGAACATTCAGAAAAAATGCCGGCACCCACATCGGTTTTCCATACCGGAACGCTTCGTTCGGGACAAAATCTGCATTCGGATGCACATCTTGTTATTCTTGGCGATGTCAATCCCGGCGCTGAAATTTCCGCCGTTGGCAATGTTGTTGTTTTAGGTGCGCTCCGAGGAATTGTTCACGCAGGCACTTCAGGAGATCGTAGCGCAAGCGTATCTGCTCTTCTTTTAAATCCGACACAGATAAGAATTGCAGATATAATAACACGCGCACCTGATGAAACGTCAGAAATGTATGGGCCGGAAATTGCATATATAAAAGATGAGCGAATTTACATTGATTCACTCGTTAAAAAATAATTTACAATGCTTTTTACAATAAATTATTCAGTTTTATATGGACAAGCTACTTCTAATGTGTTATAATGTTTTGTGGGGGATTTTTCAAATTTGGAGGTAGTAATGAGTAAAGTATTTGTTGTAACATCCGGGAAAGGCGGAGTTGGAAAAACCACCACAACAGCAAACATCGGCACCGCACTTGCAATGGACGGATATAAGGTTGTCCTTCTTGATGCCGATATTGGTCTTAGAAATTTAGACCTTATTATGGGACTCGAAAACAGAGTAGTTTATGATCTTGTTAATGTTATCGAAGGAAAATGCCGTTTAAAACAGGCACTTATCAAAGACAAGCGTCATAAAGATTTGTATATGCTCCCTGCAGCACAAACTCGTGATAAAGATGCAATTTCTGCAGAGCAAATGAAAAATTTATGCGATGAACTTCGTAAAGAATTTGACTACATACTTATTGATTGTCCTGCCGGAATTGAACAGGGATTCAAAAATGCAATAGCCGGAGCTGACGAAGCTATTGTTGTTACAACACCAGAAGTGTCTGCTGTTCGTGACGCAGACAGAATTATAGGTCTTCTTGAAGCAAACGAAATCACAGAACCTCAGCTTATCGTTAACCGTTTGAGAATTGATATGGTTAAAAGCGGAAATATGATGAGTGTTGAAGATATTGTTGAACTTCTTGCGACTAAGCTTTTGGGTGTTGTTCCCGACGATCAGGAAATAATTATAACATCAAACAAAGGCGAACCTGCGGCAATGAATTCAAAAAGCTCTATAGGTACGGCATATAAAAATATTGCCCTGCGAATTCAAGGTCACCAGGTACCTCTTATGGAACTTGAAACGGACAGTTTTATTAAAAAAATAAAAAAACTGTTTTCAGGTAAGTAATACGGAGGTGCTTGAATTGTTTGAAAATTTATTTACATTTTTCAAAAAACAAAAATCCGGAAATATTGCAAAAGACCGCATGCAGGTCCTTCTCGCAATTGACCGTAAACAAACCTCGGTTATCTCTGAAGAAACCATAGATAATATTAAAGAAGAAATCATGCAGGTTATAAGTAAATACCTTGAAATTGATATATCCTGCCTTGATGTTAAAATCGAACGGCAAACCGACGAATCCGGAAGAATTGTTTCGGCTGTTGTTGCCAATATTCCTATTAATAAAACAAACAAAAAATAATATATGAAAAGAGGATGGATTTATGAACATAGCATTAATAGCACACGACAAGAAAAAAGAACTTATGGTACAATTCTGTATTGCTTACAAAGGAATTCTTGAACAGCACAATTTATGTGCTACAGGTACCACAGGCGGTCTTATCAGTGAAGCAACCGGTCTTAAAATCCATCGTTTCTTATCAGGTCCTCAGGGCGGTGACCAGCAAATCGGCGCAAGAATTGCATATAACGAAATTGACCTTGTGCTTTTCTTCCGCGACCCACTCACAGCTCAACCGCACGAACCGGACGTTTCTGCCCTACTTCGTCTTGCGGATGTTCATAACGTTCCGCTTGCAACAAACTCTGCAACAGCAGAAGTTTTAATACTCGGTCTTGACCGCGGTGATTTTGCATGGCGTGAAATTGTTAACCCACGTGCAAACGAAGGTGTTTCCTGATTTTAAATATTTTTAAAGATTAATCAAGAGAATTAATAAATTCTCTTGATTTTTTTATATTATGTGATATAATATACTATATTAGATAATATTGTATGAGGTGTTTATTGTGAAAAAGAAAAACTTACTATATACTCTTGGCGAAGAAATTGCAAACTCAGTTACACACGGTATTGGTGCACTTCTTGCAATTGCCGCATGTGTTGTTCTTGTTGTTACTTCCGCCCTTACAGGTGATCCATATAAAATTGTAAGCTGTTCAATATATGGTGCAAGCCTGATTATAATGTTCTCGATGTCAACTCTTTATCATGCATTAACAAACGAAAAGGCAAAGTATGTTTTCCGTATATTTGACCATACATCAATATTTATTCTTATCGCCGGAACATATACCCCCATTGCACTCAATACACTACGCGGACCTATTGGATGGATTATTTTCAGCATAGAATGGGTCGTAACGATTGTTGGTATAGTATTGAATTCAATAAGTATTGAACGTTTTAAAAAGTTTTCACTTATTGCTTATATAGTCGGTGGCTGGTGTATTGTTCTTGCTGCTGTCCCCTTCATTAAAACAATAGAGCCCGGCGGCATGTGGCTTATTCTTTCTGGCGGACTTGCTTATACAATAGGAATTATTTTTTATAAACTAAAATCCTTAAAGTATATGCACTCCCTTTGGCATCTGTTTGTATTAGCCGGAGCTATTCTTCAGTATTTTTGTATTCAGCTTTATATTGTATAAGAAAAAGCGACTTTCTTATGAAAGTCGCTTTTATTTTATTTATTACATCCGCAATTTTTTGAATGACATTCTTTGCTGTGCGGACAGCCTATACATTTGTTTCCGTTTTTCTTTTGTTTATATACATAAATACCCGCAAATGCAACTATTGCAATAATAATCAGAATAATTATTAAGTCTGACATAATATCAACTCCTCAATTATACAGCTGCCGGAGTGCTTTTTAATTCCTTTGCAGCTTTAATCTTTTTGTCAGATTTAATACAAAGAAGAACAAGGATGATTGCAAAAACCGCAACCGCAACACCACCGCCAACAGCCGCACCAATATTTAATGTTGCCGGAGCTGTAATAAGTGTACCAATTGTGTATACAAGGTACCCAACAGTATAACCAACACCAAGCTGAAGTCCTATTCCTCCCCAGAGCCATTTTGCACTCTTCATTTCAGCGTTCATAGCACCGATAGCTGCAAAACACGGAGGCGTAAAGAGGTTAAACATAAGGTATGCAAGAGCAGCAACTTTTGTAATTGCAAACACTGTTGCAACTTCCACTCCTGCACCTTCCATAAGCGCAAGTTCTTCAGTATCAATAAGGTTTTCAAGACCAACAAAACAAACAGCAAGTGTACCAACAACGTTTTCTTTAGCAATAAACCCTGTTACAGCCGCTGCGGCAAGTTGCCACGAAAGAACGCCTACAATCGGAACAATAAGATAAGCAAACGGCCCTGCAATCGATGCCAAAATAGATACATCGGCTGTTTCTGCCGCTGTAAATTGCCATGTGAATGTTTGCATAATCTGAACCGCTGTATTACAAAGAAGAATAATTGTAGCGGCTTTTACTATGTATGCCCATCCTCTGCCGCACATTTCTTTTACCGCTCTCCAGAGGCTTGGCCATTTATATTCAGGAAGTTCAATAATAAAGAACGATTTTTTTGCTTTATACGCTGTGATTTTGTTAATAATAAGTGCCGCAAAGAAAATTATAACAATTCCTGCCAGATACATAAGCGGACCTACCCAACTTGCATCTTTAAAGAACGCTCCTGCAAAAAGCGCTATAACCGGAAGCTTAGCTCCACACGGCATAAACGGAGCAAGCATTGCAGTTGCCCGGCGTTCACGCTCGTTTCTGATTGTACGACAAGCCATAACACCCGGAATTGCACAACCGGTTCCGATTACAAACGGTATAACCGATTTCCCCGAA
The DNA here is from genome assembly GCA_017502065.1 of Clostridia bacterium. Lineage (GTDB taxonomy): Bacteria > Bacillota > Clostridia > RUG12999 > RUG12999 > RGIG4103. The sequence goes on from JAFVVU010000300.1 coordinate 5,973, forward strand.
AGACCAACTTTTTTGAAAATAGGATCAAGCACAACCGACACACGCGCCATATATCCGCAATCTTCAAGAAGTGCAATAAGGAAATACATTACCATTACCAGTGGCAAGAAACCGATAACTGCAATAACACCGCCAATGACACCATCTACAAGAAGAGCTTCAAGAAGCGGATTTGCATCAACAAAAAGTTCTCTTATCATTTCCTGACCCGTTTCAAGAATACCAACAAGCCAGTCAGCAATCCAGACACCCGGACCTGCCTGTGAAATCCAGAATACTGCCCACATAATGATAGCAAAAATCGGAATACCAAGCCATTTGTTTGTAAGAACTCCATCTATTTTATCCTGAAAATTCTTTTGATTTGTATGTACTTTTCTTGTTTCAACACTTTTAACAATTGCTTTTACAAACTCAAAGCGCTTTCTGTCAGCATCTTCAACTGCCTTTTTACTTGTAAGATCAATATCACCCTGTGCATAAGGAGTGCTTTGATATTTGCCTTTAAGTTCTATCGCCGCTTTAATAACTTCTTTAAGTCCATCCGCAGATGTTGAAATTGTATCAACTACCGGACAACCCAGTTTTTCTGAAAGAACCGATGTGTCAATCGTTGTTTTTTTCTTTACATTTATATCTGCTTTATTAAGCGCAACAACAACCGGAATATCAAGTTCAAGAAGCTGTGTTGTAAAAAACAAGCTACGGCTTAAATTGGTTGCATCTACAATATTAATAATTACATCCGGATTTTCATTTTTTACATAGGAGCTTGTAATGCTTTCTTCAGATGTAAAAGGTGACATTGAATAAGCACCCGGAAGGTCAACTGCAATAAGCTCTTCTTCCCCGTTATAAAAACTTTTTTTGATTGGATGTTCTTTCTTTTCAACGGTAACACCTGCCCAGTTTCCGACCTTTTCATTGCGACCGGTAAGAGCATTAAACATTGTTGTTTTACCGCTGTTAGGATTGCCTGTTAATGCAATTCTCATGAATGTGTCCCCCTTGGTTTTATAAATAAGTTAATTTTAAACAAAGTTAGTAGCGGCTAACCGCCGTATAAAAAAGTAATCAGCAGATTACTTTTTTGTGCAATCAAATAATAATCGCTTCTGCTAATTGGTTATCTATATTGTAACGTCCGTCTTTAATGGAAACTACACAGCCGCCCTTTAAATGCGAAATAACAGTAATAGGCTCTCCGCTATAGCATCCTAAAGAAAACAGAAATGCATCTAATTCTTCATCGTCAGTTTCAATCCGCTGAATAATATATTCTTTTCCTTCCTGTGCGCTGATTAAGTTCATAAGGCATCCCCTGACTTCAATTTATATAAATTAGTTTTAACTAACTGATATATTTAAAAAAATTAGTCTTAACTAACTTATATTAGTTTATCATATAATATTTTGTTTGTCAATAGTTTTTTTATATAAATTTGACATTGCAGGATATTTTTGCTATAATTAAATAGGTAATAAAACAATAAGAGGTTGTTTATATGAAAATAAATGAATCTGCAGAAAATTATCTTGAAACAATTTTAATGCTGAAAAATAAAAACGGACATGTCCGCAGTATTGATATTGCACATGCCCTGTCTTTTACGAAACCAAGTGTTTCCGTTGCAATGAAAGCACTCCGCGAGGAAGGTTATATTGTTATGGATGACGATACCGGTATCAATCTTACCGATAAAGGTCTTGATGTCGCTTCAAAAGTATATAAAAAACATCAGGTAATTGCAAAAGCATTAATGTCTCTTGGCGTTGATGAAGAAACTGCATATAAAGACAGTTGCAAAATCGAGCACGATATCAGTGACATTAGCTTTAATAAAATCAAAGAATATCTTCAGAAAAATAATTTAATAGATTAAAAAAGAGCCGTTATATCGGCTCTTTTTCTTTAGTTTTCCATATGTATTTATAAACCGGTATTGCAATAAGCGGGAAAAGCATTCCAACAAGCATACCAAGTTTCATACCTATTTGTTCCGGCATTAATCCAATATTTTGCGCAATAGCCATTACAGTCGGATTATTCATTGCAACGTCTGTTACAATACCAACGAGTTGTGGTCCTACAGACGCTCCAAAATCGCCTCCTGCCGCCATCATTGCATAAATGAACACGCCTCCGCTTGGGAACCTGTCAGACGCAACAATAAGCGTTCCGGGCCATAGCATAGCAATGCAAAATCCGGTAAATACACAACTGA
>JAFVVU010000301.1 GCA_017502065.1 Clostridia bacterium
ATAGGGAATTTCTCTTGTTGATGCATACAATGCACCGTCCAGATAATAATCAACCTTTACAGTATCGGCACCGTAAATATGCGGATAAGCTCCAAGTGTGAAAAAGCCGTCTGTTAATATAGTATCATCTACTTTTTCAAAATATGTTTCAGCTGCATTATCTGCATCACCGCTAACAAACCAGGGGCTTTTCACTGCTTCATCATATGCCGATTGAAGTGCCTGTGACCCGTCAAGATCATAGTAATTATACTCATGGCTTATATTTTTATTAAAATATGAAATAACCTTAACCTGTGGATATACCATCGGAATAAAGCTATATATTTTCTTAAGATGCTCCGCCGCCCATTCGTGGTGATATTCGTTTATTACACCATTTGTTTTATATGCACTTCCGCATTCCGAAATCATAATGGGTTTGCGGTTTCCGTATGTATTTACAATATCTGAAATCATAATTACAGGATCAGCATTGTACCCTGTTTTAAAACATACCTCATTAAATACCTCTGTACCGTTCCAGCGTTGACCCAAGAAATATTTATTTGAATATACCGTAACTCCCACCCAGTCAACATATTCATCTCCGGGATAGTAATCATTTGTATCTACATTCCAGCCTGAAGTATGAGCAACACTCCATACTGCTGCCACATTGGGAAGGCTTTTCATTTTTGATGATATTATCCTGAACGCACGAATAAATTCTTCAGGTGTTGCAGCATTCCCCCAGATGTTCATTTCTGCACCAATTCGCAAAAGCACATCAACATCGGGATATTTTTGCAGAAACGAATACAGTTCCGTTAAATAAGAATCTCCTTCGCTTATCGTCCTTGCATTAGTTCCTTCCAAAGGGAAATTAAGAGCAAGCTCCACCGTTTTTCCCTGTTTACTTGCCTGCTTCATAATATGGTGTGCCCAGTCAAAATAGCTTGTGTTACCATATTCAAGATACAGAAGAACCATAGATTCCTGCGGCTGCATTTTTTCACTTACCTGCCCGTAAAGCACACCGGTAGGTTCATTTTTTGCCCCGTATACCCATTGTGGCTGATCCGTATACTGATATACCTCAAGTGCTGGAGTAAGCTGTTTTATAAATTCTTTTGCAATCTTCACACCATCTGTCCAGTTTTTTTCAAGTCCGCAAGGCAGATATATATTAAAGTATTTAACTGAATTTTCATAATCACCTAAAAAGTAATAAGCAAATGCCGCCTCATACGCTCTCGACCCGATTATCTCGACCGTCTGGTCATCTTTGGGAAGCTGTGATACAATATCAATAATTTGCCCTGCTGATGAAGCTATTGCCGGATAATCCTTTGCCGCAACCGCCGCACTATAACTTTCGTTAAGCGGCCAGAAGCTGCCCGGCAGATTTGCCGCCATAGCTGGAACAGATGCTGTAAGCATAATCATAACAAGAAGTAAACAAATAATTTTTTTCACAATAATTCTCCTTTTTAATTGAAAAAAAGCGCATTAAAGCGCTTTTATTATCCTGAATCTTCCCACAAGCGGAAGCTCTTTTGCATATCCGCTACTTGCATTATATGCACCTATAATTATAAGCGCAATCATAAACAGATTATAAACAAAAAACAAACACATCGTAAATATCCATAATCCTACCAGATTAAAAAGCAATCCTGTCAGGAATATTACAGCATATGCTGTAATTGTTGTAAGCAGAAGCACAAGTCCCTGATTTGCATGATATTTTGCAAAAGCGGATTTCGGTCTTATCAAAAGCGGAACAAAAAACAGTATGCCAAGATATGCTATTGGCGCAAACAGTGCCGATTTATCAATATCTTCTTCTGCAAATTTTTCCGTTTCATCATATGTTTTCAAGAAAAAATCTTTAAATATTTGCCAGTTTGTTCGTTTATCAAGTACCGGTCTTGCCATAATATCCTCCCATTACAAGAGTGTAATGCCCTTTTCTTCACATTCTTTAATCATTTCATCAGGCCAAACAGATGCCTGAACTTCACCAACGTGCGCTTTATCAAGCAGGAACATACAAAGTCTTGACTGACCTATTCCGCCACCTACAGTAAGCGGAAGCTCGTCGTTTAAAAGTGCCTTATGGAACATAAATGTTTTTCTGTCCTCACATCCGGCTTCTTTTAGCTGCTTTTCAAGGCTTTCCTTATCAACCCTTATGCCCATTGATGATATTTCAAATGCTCTGCCGAGCACTTCATTATAAAGAAGTATATCTCCGTTAAGGTTCCAGTCATCATAATCGGGTGCTCTGCCGTCGTGTTTTTCGCCGGATTTCAGTTTACCGCCGATACCGATAATGAAAATTGCGCCGTATTTCTTAGCCGCAAGAGACTCTCTTTCGGAAGAAGGAACTCCCGGATACATATCCTCAAGATCTTGAGATGTAAGGAATGTAATTTTTTCCGGCAAATAACAATTAAGCACCGGATAAAGTCCTTTTATATATCTTTCAGTTTCTTTAAGCACTGCATAAATATCGCTTACAATGGCTTTAAGATAATCAACTGTTCTTTCCTCTTTTGAAATCACCTTTTCCCAGTCCCACTGGTCAACATATATGGAATGAAGATTATCCGTAACCTCATCACGTCTTATGGCATTCATATCCGTATAAAGACCCTCGTCGCAGGGAATTCCGTAACGTTTAAGAGCATATCGTTTCCATTTTGCAAGAGAATGGATTATTTCCGCAACAACGCCGCCCTGATACTTAATATCAAAGGTTACTGCACGTTCAACTCCGCTTAAATTATCGTTAAGTCCTGTATCTGGAATTACG
>JAFVVU010000302.1 GCA_017502065.1 Clostridia bacterium
GGCATATCTGAAAGAACTTTGCACCGTTTGAGAGCCGCCCCAGAAGGACTGATAGAACTGATGCCGGATTGCTGTTGCTGTAGGTCTCCATTCGTCTTTAAACGGTGTAACCTGAACGATTGTTGCAACGGGAACTTCATAGTTGTTACCCGCACCGCCCCAACGTGTACGGCTGTAGAGAAGTCCGGGGATTTTATCTTCCCAGTGTGCGTACGGGTCAATACCGAAAATATCGCCTATACGTGAAGAGCGTTCGATAAGGTCTTTTGAACCGATATCAAGAAGATAAATCGGGTTTGTTGTATCCTTTGCTCTTATCTGGATATAGCTCTGTTCAAGCCAGTATTCCATATAGTCATATGTTTTAATTTTGTATGCCGGATTTATTTTAAGTGATACTTCGTCAAGAAGGAAGTATGCAAAAATTGCCGGATGGTTTGCACATTCATCAAGAAATGCTTCCATACGTTTATTGAAGGTTCCGGGATATGCATTCGGTTCCATTGCCGAGAACTGAATACAGAATTTAACGCCTTCTTTAAGACCGTCATCAAGCATCTTCTTTGTTCTTTTCATATTATCTTCCAGCTTGCCCTGACTGTAATCACGGTCGCTGTACATATCTTTGAATACGTTGATACCGTGAACTTCACTTTCTTTCCAGAAATCGTGTCCGTCGCCGTATCCGATTACAGGGAAGAAATATTCGCCGTTTTCATCAATATAGTTACCGTTTTCGTTAAGCTTTGTCGGGCGCGAGGTTTTATACACGCGTTTTGTTTGTGTTTTTCCCGAAAGGTTTCCGTTTTCATCCACATATGTAGCTTCAAGTGAATATGCCTTTAATTCTTCCGGCATTTTTGAAAGGTCATAGTTCCATGTAACTGTTGCCGCTGCCGGAAGTGTTGCACTGTCAAGAACTGTGTCTCCGTCTTTAAGTTCAAAACGGATGCCCGAGCCCGGCACAAGTGCAAAACCTGTTGTATTCATTTCTGCAATTGCTGTGCCGTAGCCTTTTTCCTTATAGTTAAATGCACGTGTTGAGTACATATCAAAACGCGCGCCTTCATTTGCAATACCAAATGTTACATCATCATAGTACACAACGCCCGGCTGACGGAGTCTTATAAGAAGCGTTATCTTTTTAGTTGCATCATCAACAACAATTGATGTGCGGAGCTGATGCCACTCGTCACCGTTCGGGTCTTCATCTTCCCATGTATAAACCGATGTGTCGGCTGTGGGAAGTACCGTTTCGTTTGCAGTTTCCCCTGCGCTGTACGGTTCTATTTTAAGCTCGGCACCGCCGCCGCGTGTAAATCCCTTTACTTTAACCCATGTAGAAAATACATATTTCTGTCCGGGGATAAGTCCATCTTCAATGAAAATCTGCTGATTTGCAAACGGGCCGTACGGAGCATTTGAAGTATTTCTTGTATCAATTTTCATACTGTAGTTTCCGGTACGCGCCTCTTCGTCAGTTCGGCTTGTTACCGGACCCCACTGGTTCTGATAGCCTGTCCAGCTTTTTGCGGCTGCACCTTCCCCTTCTTCAAAGCTTGTGTTGTGAAGAAGGTTTGTGCCTTCAACCATTTCTGTAGCAAGCTGAGCCTGTGTTTCGGCTTCAAGATATGCATTTGCTTCCGCAAGAAGTTTTTCCTGCATTTCCACCTGCTCTTTATATGCTGCCATTATCTTTTTATCGCCGGAAACTTTAACCGAGCAGTCATCCCAGTAGAATGTTCCGCCTTTATACATACGGGACTGAATATAAAGTCTGGCTGTGCCCTGCGGAGCTACGCCTTCTGCCTTTATTTCATACCATTTTCCTTCCTGAACGTCTGTAATATCTACATCTTCACGGTGGAGATACTGTGTATCGGCATCATAAAAAATAAATACTATACCGGGATGACTTTCGCTTGTGAGTTTTTTATCTATATATACCCAGCCGGTAAATGTATATGTTGCACCCGGCATAGCATCCTTAAAGTCTGCTACACCTATAGGTCCTGTGCCCTCGGCTGAATCATAAGTTACTTTATAAGAATATTTTCCCGTTCTTACAATTTCGTCCGAAATTCCACAGCCCGGGTTTGAGCCGGTATCCCAAGCTCTGAGGTCAATCATTTCACAACCACCATTTGTGAAAACTTCGATTGCTTCATCTTCTGCTGCGCTTACACCAACCGATGCAAACACCATTATCATGACAAGAAGCATGCAAATAAGGTTTTTAATCTTCATAGTATTTCCTCCTCATTTTTTCTGTTAATTTTATTATATCACGATTCTTTGCAATTCACCAGTACATTTCGGCATTAATTAATTATTTTTTTAACTATTTGCCTTGACATTCAGGTTTTAAAATTGTATAATCAGGATATGAATACTAA
>JAFVVU010000303.1 GCA_017502065.1 Clostridia bacterium
GATTGCTGAAATTGTAAATGATGGCAAAGTTGTTGTTGCAACTGATGATACATGGAAATATAAACATGCCGAATGGTATCACGAAAAAACACCAATGGTTTTCAAAATACAGTACAAAGAAAATACAGATTTCAGGCTTAAAGATACCGAATGGATGAATCTTGAATATGACGACAGTACATGGGATAATATGTGTATCAAAACAGATGACGACCATGATTTGTATAATCAACCTACGCCGATTAAAGAGGTATATGAAATAAGCCCTGTTATATGTGAAAAAAGAGGGGATAAATATTTCATAGATTTTGGTCGTGAAATAACAGGAAGCATTAAGTTCTCTGCGATGGGAGCACGAGGAGATAAAGTTATAATCCGCCATGCGGAAGAACTTAAAGAAGACGGAAGCCTTATGTATGTAATGCGTTGCTGTATTGATTACGAAGAAGAATTAATTCTTTCGGGTGGACTTGATACATTTGAACCGTTTGATTATAAGGGATTCAGATATGCTGAAATTGAAGACAATGGCGGTGGGGTAATTCCCGAATCAATTGTTGCGCAGGTAGTGCACTATCCGCTTGAAATAGACAATTGTGTGTTCCGTACAACTGATACAATGGTTCAGAATATATGGGACATTTGTTATAATGCTCTTCGTTGTGGAACACAGGACAACTATGTTGACTGTCCCACAAGAGAAAAAGGACAGTATCTTGGCGACGGAACGCTTACGGGGCATACACATTTATGGATGAGTATGGATCCGAGAATGCAGAAAAAAGCAATTTTGCAGTTTGCTCTTTCGGGTAAATTCTGTCCGGGCCTTATGTCGGTTGCGCCGGGTGGCCTTATGCAGGAAATTGCCGATTACGAACTTCTTTTGCCGATATGCGTAAAAAATTATTACGAACATACCGGTGATATTGAATTTGTAAAAGAAATGATTCCGTATCTGGACATTTTAATTAACTATTATGATGATTACAAACGTCCTGACGGTCTTGTTGAAAATGTTCTTGAAAAATGGAATATTGTTGACTGGCCGGCGTTTTTCCGCGATAAATATGACGCACCGTTATTGCATGGCACAAGCAAACTTTGCCATAATGTACTTAATGCACATTATATTGGTGCTGTTAAACTTGTGGAAGAAATCAAAGAACTCGCAGGTGTAAAATACGAAAAGAGATTTGATGCTTTAAGAAAAGCCTTTGTTAATGCGTTCTACGATGAAGAAAAAGGCTTGTTCAAAGACAGAGAAGATTCTGAGCATACAGCGCTTCATTCAAGTGCAATACCTGTTTATTATGGTATTTTGCCTGATAATTTTGATTCTTCAAAAATGAAAGAATTTTTTGTAAAGAAACGTATGGCGTGCAGTCAGTATGTTGCATATTTCTATTTGAGAGCGCTTGCGAAACTTGATATGCATGAATTTATGTATGAACTTATGACTTGTAAGGATGCAAATTCATGGGGGAACATGCTTAAAGAAGGTGCAACAGCCTGCTTTGAAGCGTGGAGCAAAATTGCATCAAGAGACAGACTCAGTCTTTGCCATCCGTGGGGCGGTACATTTATTGTATTTATGATTGAAGAAGTAATGGGAATAAAACCTGTTGCAGGTTTCAATAAAATCACATTTAATCCGCATTTGCCGGCAAATGTACCTGATATGGTGCTTAATCTTAAATCACCGGTGGGTGATATTCACTTCAAATGTAAAAACGGCAAAGCAACTATTACTGCAGATTCCGGTATCGAAATTGTATAATCGGCTTTTCTGAGGAGAAATTAAATGGACAGACAATGGAATGCAAAGTGGATTTCAAGCAAAGATTATGTAAATTTAAAACCAAGAAACATTTATGGCAGAGAGCTGCCGGCAGACTTTAATCCGGATGCGCCTGTATGGAATCATACTCCGCAGCACGATATAAGTTTAAAAAATGACCATATCATCATAAGAAAAACATTCAATATTGATAAAATTGACAATGCAAAGCTTTACATTTCTGCTGATGATAACTACAGAGTTTATATCAACGGTAAATGGATTGGCCTTGGCCCGGCATCAAACTACTATTTCCATTATTTTTAC
>JAFVVU010000304.1 GCA_017502065.1 Clostridia bacterium
AAATTAACTACCATAAACACTAAAATAACCATCGATAACCCTTTTAGTTTTTTCATAATATTACCCCCTATTTTTTTATTAAAGTATTTCCTTTAGTTAATTTATAGCAAAAATTTTTACTCAAGTCAACAACAATTTGACGTTTTTACACCAAACTCCATGTTAAGTTAACATTTTTGTGCTCTATATGGCATAACATTGTTATAAAAGGGGATAAAAAAAGGATTTGCAAACGCAAATCCTTTTTGTTTTTGTGAAACACAACAAGGTTTCGGAGTACCCGCTTACAATCTTTGATTGTGCTAACGGATCGGGTTTTTATTCAATTACAATTGTTTCTTCTTCGGGGGTTAAATCTTCAAACAAGCTGCCTTTCCAGCTGAAGAGTTTTACCATATATTTGCCACCCTGCTCAATTTCTGTTATTTCAAAATCCTTTGCAGGATATATTTTCACAAGCTGCGGCACGTCACCGGATATATCATACAGTGCGGCAAATTTTGCACCCTGCAGGTTATAGCTTCCGTTTGCAAGTGCTGTTACCGCCTCGCCGTCTTTAAACATTCCGCGTCTTCCTGTAAGCTCGCTGTAGTCCGGAATTGTTTCCGGTGTTATTTTATACATTACTGCTTCCCTTGCAGGAATACTTGTTTCAAGTGTGCCGTTTCCGCTCACATTTTCCGCAGTGCTCACGCCATCCACTACCGTGGCAGTAAAGTTTCCTATTGCAATGCTTTCGTCGGTTGAAACAAGCGGAATTGAAACATCCACCGTTTCATTTTCGTGATTTAAAACAAGCAAATACAGCTGATTATTTTTGATAAACGCTTTATACCAGTAGCTTTCCGGCACAAGTCTTAACAAAAAGTCGGTATAATTATCAAGCAGAGGTGCACCGCTAAGCTCGCAGAAGGTTGTATATTCGCCCGTTACAAATGCTTTTACTGAGTCCGCAAGCTCGCCATTTTCAAGCCCTTCAAGAACTTTAAGTTCATCCTCGTTATTAAGAAGTCCATTTCCGGAGCTGTCCGCTGCGCTTACAGCAATATACCCAAGTCCGTCGCCTGCAGCGAACATTGTCTGATAAATCATATTACGAAGATTTACTCCCGTTGCATTATAATCATCAAAGGTGCTCGCCTGAATTAAATTCCATACCGGTTTTTCTCCTCTTGAAAATGCTTTTGCATTACTTATATAATTATACTGCAGATTACGGAAATATGTTTCATTAGATGCCGGATATCTGTCACTTATTATCATATCACTGAGGTCAACACTCTTGTCCCAGTGCTGAGGTCTGTTTGCAACGTGTGCAATAATATGGTCAGGGTCGATTGCACGTATTTCCTTATATGCAGTTTTAAGTTCTTCTGTTGTTTTGTCTGTTTCAAGGCTGTTATACGGTTCATCCTGAACAAGATATCCAAGAAGTCCCGGGTGGTCTTTAATTGCGGTTACCATTTCTCTTACGCCCGCAAGCATAGTTGCATGTCCTGCACTCTGCGTCTGGTAAAGCGTTGCCATTGTCATAATACCATGTTCGTACCATGCTTCGTCAAGGAATTTTATCATATCCCCCACATTACCCACACGCGGATCTATCGTACCGTCGGCACTGCCATAGCTTCGCAGCACATTGATTCCGTAACTCGCTGCTTTACCCATATCCTCATAATAGCAATGGTATCCTATTACGGGATAAAATATGTTTCCATTACCGTCTTTCACCTGACCGGTTTTTGTCATACTCGCAGGTCTGTCATATCTGTAAATATCTTTATTTAAAGACTCAACTACATTCCCTTGCGAATCTTTAAGGTAAACATCAAGTGTATATTCCTTTCCTTCCGTTTCAAGAAGGTCAACGTCAAACTCATATTCAATATAATCAGCCGCAGCTATACTTTCATCAAGCAGGATTTCACTTCCGTCGGTTATAAATATATCATAGGAATATCCTAAATAATTATCATCAAGAAAATCAAGTTCTATAATTCCGGCATCAAGGTCGGTATAATACATATGATTGGCGTAGATTTCCGCTATTGGAGGTTCTTTAACAGCATAAACCTCAATATCATCCCAATATATTTCACCGGGATTATAAAGTCTGGGATATACATATGCATAATCCGCATCCTCCGGCACTTTGAACTGAAACGCAACTTTCTGCCACTGTTCATACGTATGATTAAATGTTGGCGACTGATAGCTTCCTCTGCTTATGCTGCTGCCGTCTTCAAGTGTTCCGTGCAGTGCCACGCTGAACGCCGGACCGAATGTACGAAGATAGTTTATATTTACGTCTACGGTTTTTAAATATCCTGAAATTTGATATGTATAATTAGGTTTTAAATTTTCAACCTTATAATATACCCACGGATTTTGTCCGGCCGCATCGGAATAAAGCCTTACAACACGACCTTTTTCCTCATCATTTGCTACTTTTACATATGTTTCCCAGTTTTTGTCATAGGATGACCAATAAGCAATTCCCGTTCCACCTGCAGCAAGGCTTTCAAACTTTCCGTTTAAAACCATATTACTTTCACCGGCAAGCGGTTCCATAAACACACAGTTCTGCGGCTGAAGCACGCCGGAAATAGTTACATCATCCCAGTAAACTTCTCCGCCGTTCGAGAGTCTTAAATAAACAGTTATATATTTTGTGCTTTCAGGAGTAATAAAATCAAAATTGATTTCCTGCCACTCATTACCGCTTATTTCTGTATATCTGTTTCGAATATGAGATTCACCGTTATATTGCAGCGTAGAATAATTACCGTCTCTAAAAGATATATCAACCGTTACCCCTGTAATTGTCTGGGATGTCAGGTTAAGTGAAACCGTACGCAAAAATCCGCCGAAACTATATGTTGCATTTCCGCAGGCATCACTGAATGTCTGATACACAAGCGAAGTCCCGTCACCAAACATTTTAAGGCTTCTTGCTCCGGTATATCCATCTTCTGCGACATCAAGATGAGTCCCGTAAACAGATGTTGAACTGGCACTCCAGCCTTTAAATGTTCCGTCCTCCTTCAGTTCTTCAAACCCGCTGTTTGAAAAAAACTGAATTTCGGGGTGCGTTTCTTCTGCCATAACAGTGCCCATTCCAATGGCTCCGGCAAATATAAAAATTATCATAAATAAGGAGATTATTTTTCTCATATGTTAACTTCCTTTGAATATTTTTGTACCTATCCATTATTTATTATATAATATGTAAAAAATATGTCAATGACGATTTTCCGCTCATAAAAAATCCCCCTGTGATACAGGGGGATTTTTTTTAAATTCTTTCAAGGAATATTATATCTTTTCCGTTTAAGTTTATTGTTTTTACCTTTTCACCGGATTCTCTGTCAAGCCACGGTTCTGCCAGGTCAATATTAACAGGAGCGTCACCGATATTCGAAACAACCATATATGTTTTTTCGTTTATAAACATTGTTACGATTGTATCTTCAGTAAGTCCGGATTTAATTACCGGCGATTTTCTGATATCCATATATACGCTTGAACCTTCGGTTACCATTGGTTTATAAAGCGCAAGGAAATCACTCCAGTAATTGATTTCTTCCGGGTCGTCAGGAATAAGGCCCCATCTGCCGTATACATACGGTCCGTTCGGGTGGCTGCGGCAGAATTCGCTTTTTGCCATTCTGCGTGCATATTCCGCACTCGGCTGTCCGTTTTTGACTTTAACATAATCAACATGAGGCTGTACCATTCCCATTCCGCTTACCGGACGTCCGTGTTGCAGAAGCGGGAACTGAACATACGGAATTGTAAGTGCAAAATAGAACCGCGGATTATCTTTTGGAAGCCAGTATTTATCCGGACACGGCACAATATAGAGAGGGTCATCCTTATACAGGAGCTGCTTTCTTGCATCACCCTCGCCTTCGCCTATCCACAGATAGTCGTAAAGCTTTTCTTTATAAATTCCGTGTGTGCTGTCGTCATGCAGTTTATACACACCGCCGCGTTTATGTATTTCTTCGTATATTGTACAAAGCAAATCTTCTACGTGCGGATCATAAGGCATATTATGACGGTCAAATGGTTCACCGTTTATGATTTTGTTCTGCTGTGCAGTGTTAAGTCCGTCATATCCCCAGTCGTTATATATTCCGTCAAAACCGTATTCATCCATAATATGAAACGTCATCGGCAGGATAAATTCACGCCATGCGGCACTGTCTGCCGAGCCTTTGCGGTACTGCAGGAAGCATCCGTTATATCTGGCATCCGTATGTGAAAATTCCGGTTTGTAATATTTATCGTTCGGATTAAGATATCCCGATGATACGTACGGAATTATTTTTATTCCGTTATCGTGACAAAGGTCAACAAGTTTATGTAGTCCTTCCGGGTCAAGCGGATGATATTTATCTCCGCCGTGATATCCCATTGCATCGTTCCATTCTTCGTGAACCTGAATAAGCTCAACGCCGCGCTCTGCCATTGATTTTATAAGCTTTTCGTCATATTCCGTCGGCATATTAAGGACCTTTTCAGGATAGTCACCAAGGCAATAAGTTACCTGTCCGGGCATATAATCACGGATACGAACTTTTCTGCCATATTCTTTAACATTCTCAAGGGCAAACTGCATATTATCAATTCTTGCCTGCTGAGCTTGTCTTGAAAAATCCATAAAACCATCTCCTCTATCCCTATTTATACCGATTTTTATGCGCTGTGTCAACAACGATTTGCCGCACTTATCTTTTTATATAACCCTCGCCGGAGTTGTCAAGATTTTCTTTTATTGCACTTGGCATAAGAAGCTGAGGTTTTATAAGCATCTGAGAGTACATTTCCCATTCTTCCTCGCAGTAGCTTCGTGACATTGTAAGATATTCGTATACGCTCTGCACCGCCATTTTTCCAAGCATTATCTGGTTCTGGAAAATGGTTGCGGCAACGGTGTTATCTTCAACATATTTTATAAGTTGCGGATATACGTCGGTTGTAATTACTTTTACTTTGCCTGAAAGTCCCTTTTCTTTGATATATGCACAAATCGGTTCAGCAACCGCCGTTGAGATGTAAATACCTTTTATGTCGGGGTGTTTTCTGATAAGCTCTTTTATACATTCTTCCGCAATATCCTCTTTGTCGGAGGTTTCCACAACCTCTACCAGCTGAAGATTTTTGTTTTTACTGATTTTTTCTGCAAAGCTTTCTACTTTTTCTTTATGAGCTTCAAAGTTTTTATATC
>JAFVVU010000305.1 GCA_017502065.1 Clostridia bacterium
AACAATTGTACGCGCAGGCAATATAATCGGGTCTGTACATTATTTCTCGCCCGAACAGGCTTGCGGCGGTGTTGTTGATTTCAAATCTGATATTTATTCAATCGGCGTTGTGCTTTATGAAATGCTTGCCGGCAGAGTTCCGTTTGAAGCGGAAAGTCCGGTTGCAATTGCAAAAATGCACGTGGATAATATGCCGGAACGCCCGTCGGATTTGAATGCTGACGTACCATCATCCGTAAGTGATATCGTTCTTAAAGCGATGTCAAAGCAGCCGGTTATGAGATATCAGGCTGCAAACGATCTTGCAAAGGATTTGCACGCCGTTCTTGAAAGTCCTGAAGCTGTTTCAATTCAGGATGAGGATGCAACTCAGTTTGTACCTATCGTAACACCTAAAGACCCGAGCATGTATGAAAATACACAGCCTACACCGGTAGTTGAACCGGCTCCGGCTCCGCGCAAAAAATCAAGAGGTGCACTTATCGCGTGGATTATTGCCGGATTTGTTATAATTGCGGCAATAGTTGCTGTTGCAACATCACTTATGCCGACACCCGCCAGCATTGACGTGCCAAATCTTGTTGGTCAGAAATATACCGACGTTTTGAATCAGTATAAGGATGCGGCATTTACTATTGTTATTTCACAAACAAAAACAAGCGGAGAAGACGAAGATGTTATTCTTGAACAAAACCCGTCTTCCGGTCAGATAAGAGAAGGCTCTCAGATTTCTGTAGTGGTAAGCAGCGGAAGCGATATGGTAACACTTTCCGATTATACAGGTAAAGATATCAATGAAGTAATGAAACTTCTTGATGACCTTGGCATTGCATACGAAACAGAATACAAACCTGTTAATAACTATGCAAAAAACGAAGTATTCCAGCACTCTCCCGGAAACAGAAGCAAAATTTCCAAAACCAAAAGCGTTACCCTTTATGTAAGCTCCGGTATTCCGGTTCCTGATTTGTCAGGCCTTTCAAAAGACAGGGCGATTGCCGCTCTTCATGATGCAGGTCTTACCGAAGGTGAAATCAAGGAAACTGTTTCATCCGCTCCGGAAGGAACTGTTTTCTGGCAGTCAACGCCGAAAGAAACTCCCGTAGATAAAGGAACTGCAATTTCATTTACAATAAGTAAAGTAACCTCTGTTCCCACACCTACTCCGCAAACCTCTTCCAAACCGACACATACACCCGTACCGGCACCGCCGTCAAATCAATAATATGGAAGGGATAATTATAAAAGGAATCGGCGGATTCTATTATATTGAAACCGCCGACGGAATATATGAATGTAAAGCAAGGGGTATTTTCCGCAAGGAAAAAATTACTCCGCTTGCAGGCGACAGATGCCGAATTCAGACTATGGCAGATTTTAAAGGTAATATTGAAGAAATTCTGCCAAGAAAAAATTCGTTTGTGCGCCCACCCGTTGCAAATGTTGATACAATGATTATTGTATTTGCGGCGGCTTCTCCCGCACCTGTACCGGAGCTTATTGACAAGCTTTCGGTTATTGCACTGTCTTCCGGCGTTACCCCTGCAATTGTTATAAATAAAACCGATCTTGACAAAGCTCTTGCCGATGAGCTTCTTAAAGCATATGAACCGACAGGTTTTGATGTCTTTTCCGTTTCGGCAAAAACCGGTGAGGGAATTGACGCTTTGCGCGAATATCTCAAAGGAAAAATTTCGGTATTTGCAGGATGTTCCGGTGTCGGAAAATCCAGTGTGCTTAACTGTGTTCTTCCCGATGCAGAGCTTAAAACGGGTCGTGTAAGCGAAAAAATCCAGCGTGGACGCCATACCACAAGAGATGTCACTCTTATTTCTGCAGGTTTTGGCGGATATATTGCAGATACACCGGGTTTTTCAAGTCTTGAAATCGAAAACATAACTGCGGATGAGCTTGCCGGATTTTTTCCTGAGTTTGAGCCGTATAAATATGATTGCCGCTTCCGCGGATGCAGTCATGTAAACGAGCCGGACTGCTGTGTAAAAAATGCAGTTGCAGAAGGCAAAATCGGCACATCCAGGTATGAAAGCTATAAACAACTATACTCAGTATTAAAGGAGATAAAACAATGGAAAAAGTAGTAAAAATTTCACCGTCACTTCTTGCAGCAGACCCTAACTGCCTCGGAAGCGAGCTTAAAAAAGTTGAAGATGCAGGCGCACAGATGATTCATCTTGATATTATGGACGGCCATTTTGTTCCCAACCTTTCTTTCGGTCCGGGACAGATAAAAGGGCTCCGCAAAAATTCAGGTCTTATTTTTGACGTGCATCTTATGCTTACTGACCCGATTGATTATATAGATGCTTTTGCCGATGCAGGCGCAGATATTATCACATTCCACGTTGAAGCAAACAGCGACATCAAAGAATGTATTGATAAAATCCATTCCCACGGTATAAAAGCAGGTCTTGTTATAAAACCCGACACAGAAGTAACTGAATATCTTAAATACATAAACGATATTGAAATGATTCTTATTATGAGCGTTTATCCCGGATTTGGCGGACAGAAATTCATTCCCCGCGTGCTTCCGAAAGCTACAGAAATCCGCAAAGCAGCCGGTCCTGATTTTGATATTGAAATCGACGGCGGCATAACACTCGAAAACTACAAACTTGCACTTGATGCAGGTGTTAACGTTCTTGTTGCAGGCAGCAGTATTTACAATGCCGAAGATCCTGCAGCAGTAATAAAAGAAATGATGGCTTAATATGCGGGCAATTATTATTGGCGGCGGCAGCTGCAACAAAAACTTAAAAGAATATATACTCCCCGGTGATTTTATCGTATGTGCGGACAGCGGGTACGACCACGCAAAATCGCTCGGTCTTGTTCCCGCCCTTGTTATCGGTGATATGGATTCCATTGTATCAACCGTGCAGTCCGGTCCCGAGATAATAACAGCACCCGTGCAAAAGGACGAAACCGATTCCATGCTTTGTGTTGATATTCTTGCAGAGCGCGGATTTGACAACATCCTGTTTTTCGGGGCAATGGGCGGAAGAAGTGACCATAGCTTTGCCAATATAACGCTTCTTCTCTATGCCGCAAAAAAAGGTGTTCATCTTGAAATAGTGCACGAGACGTCACACATGTTTGTTATCGATAAAAAAGCTGAAATTTCAGGGAACACCGGCGATACATTTTCGCTTTTTGCGCTTGGCGGCGATGCGTCGGGCATTACTACAACAGGGCTTTTCTATCCCCTTGCGGATGAAACTCTTTTTGCCGACAATCCCCGTGGGGTAAGTAATGAGCTTGTTGAAAATAAAGCAACCGTTTCTGTGAAAAACGGATATCTTCTTGCAATACACATTAAAGGCGGTGAAACAAATGAACAGTACTAAACTTAAAAAAGTTCCTGCAGTCACTCATCAGGAAAAGAAACCAAAAAACAAATCTCTTATCACAATTATTTGCTGTATTGTTCTGCTTATAACCGCATTTGTTATTTTCTGGGACACCATTTCAATCATATTCCCTGATTTTGACAACAGTGTATATAGGTTCACCTATCCGACATCGCAATCAAGAAAATTTGTTCCGTTTAAAAACAATATGATATTCTGTTGCAGTGACGGAATATACTGTATAGATAAAAAAGGCAATGAAAAATGGATGGTACCTATTGTTTTTGACCAGCCCATTGTTGCCGCTTCGGATTACGGCATTGTTGCCGCTTCCAAAAACAGCACAACAATTTATACAATCGACGCCTCCGGAAAAGTTAAAGAATTTTCTTCCGATTTTCCGGTTTTAAACCTTAAAATAGCAAAAAAAGGCAATATTCTTGCCATTATTGATAAACCTAACTATTCCGGCGCAGTTGAAGCATATGACAATAAGGGAATGCCCCTTTTTGTATGGTCTGCCGGTTCAGTAAACTTTGTTGATGCCGCACTTTCCGCCGACGGACGGAAACTTGCCGTTTCGGAAATAAATACATCCGGCACAGAGCTTGAAGCAAAAATCCAGCTCTTTGATATTTACAAAAGCGAAACGCCCTATGCTGAAATTTCACTCGGCAACAACCTTATTTCTCAGGTTAAATGGGTTGATAACGGCCGAATTCTTTGTGTTGGTGATAACTCCTTGGTTTGTCTTGATGCAAAAGCAAAACAAAAATGGGCATATGACTATAACGACCTTACTCTCAATTTCGTCAGCATAGGCGATAAAAACAACATTGTTCTCGCCCTTGGCAGTGACGCGCTTGACCTTAATATGAGTATCCGCAGTATCAATCTGGCAGGAAAACCGAATTCCTCATTTGATTATGACGGTATGATTTACAGCGTTTCAGCAAACAACAAACGAGTTCTTGTGTGCTCATCAAACGGAGTTGAGGCTTTTGACAAACGTGGCAGACTTCGTGAAACAGTGAAAACAAACAAAGAAATATATAAAGGATATCTTTTGCCCGGAAGCACCGCTTTTCTTGACGAAGGCGGATATGCAGAGCTTTCCGGAATAAGATAAACATCAGGTGATTTTATGGTTCTTGATTTAATTTTTGTTATTATTATTGCAGTTTGTGTAATAATCGGAATTAAACAGGGGTTTGTCAGGTCCCTGCTCGGCATTGCATCTCTTTTTGTGAGTATAATTGCCGCCGTGTATCTGTACAGACCGTTTATAGATTTGCTTTACGGAATTCCTGCGGTTTCGGGAGTTATTGACTCCATTATAGCAGGAATTAAAAATGCTGTTCTTTCCGCACTTGGTTCGGGTGAAATCCAGAGCCTTCCGCCGTTTCTCGGTGCATTTATAGGCGACACGATTACCTCCGGCAACGAAATGATTGCGGGAGCACTTGCCGAAGCGGCATTTTCATGTGTTCTTGTTATCATTTTTATAATTCTGGTGCGTATAGTAATTTTTATTCTTGTAAAAGCGCTCAATCTGGTTACAAAACTACCGGTTATCAAACAGTTTAACGGACTTCTTGGCGGAGTTACGGGACTTTTGACCGGTTTTATGATTTGTTATATTGCCGCTATTATTCTTTTCGTATGGTCAAATACAAATGGCGGTGCATGGATAAATGAAGCTCTTGCAAGCTCAAATGTTGCAAAACACTTTTTTGAAACAAATATTCTGATTTCATCAGTTTTCAAGCACTAAGGAGGATATTTCATGGCAAACTTTTTAGATAGCAGACGGTCCGGCGGCGGTGTCGGTAAAAACGACCCCGAGCTTAAGGGTCTTGATAAATTTTTTGAACTGTTAAAACGCAAATTCAGATCATATATGACACTTAACTTGCTTTATCTCGCACTTAGCATACCTACAATTATTTATTATACATTTATTCTGATGTATCTGCTTTACGGACTTCTCAATAACGAAAATGCAATTGCGCTGTTCTTTATGTCCCTTGGAGGAGCAATCGGCCTTGTAACATTTTTCTCCGGTACACCCTGCAGCTCCGGATATTACTACGTTCTTAGAAACTATGTCCGCGAAGAACACGCCTGGGTGGCAAGTGACCTTTTTGAACACACAAGAAAAAATTTCATGAGTTCTCTGGTATCATACCTGATTAACGTTATTTTTGTTACAGTTTCTCTTGGAAATATACATATTTATCCCCATCTTATCGATGCTATGGGACTTAACCTTTCCACAATTCTGCTTATTTCATTTTTTGCGGTTATAGTTATATTCTACGCAATGATGCAGCCGTACATATGGACACTTACAGTAACCTTTGACCTTGGTTTTGTCAATGTTTACCGTAACTCCTTCCTGCTTACAATGTTAAAGCTGCCACGTAACCTCGGCAGTCTTATCCTTCGCGCGGGCTTATTCGTGCTTGCATATTTCCTGCATCCGCTGCTCGGTATCGCCCTTTCCATATTGGCATTGACATCCGTTATCGGACTTGTGGCACAGTTTATGGCATACCCTGTTGTTGACCAGTATATGATGCATAAATCAGGTGAAGAAGAGGAAGAATGTGAAGATGAGGACGAGGAAGAATACGACCTTGGTTACGAACCTCACGGCCCTAACGATATTGCAGGATTATTCAAAAACAAAAATAAGGACGATGAAAATGAACCCGTATAAACTTAAAAACAATATCAATTTATATCATATCAAATCCGACAGATTTAAAACCGTTACGGTAAGCTTAAACATCTACCGCCCGATTGACGATAATGCATCTGCGCTCTCACTTCTCGGCAACGTGCTTGAAAACGGATGCAGTAAATATCCGTCAAAATCTGTTCTTGCAAAACACCTTGAATGGCTTTACGGAGCAAGCCTCCAGACAGCCATCATGAAAAAGGAAGAAACACAGATTCTTTCCGTCATTGCAAGTGCGCCGGCGGAAAAATTCACCGGCGAAG
>JAFVVU010000306.1 GCA_017502065.1 Clostridia bacterium
ATACAAGAATATTGTGTGACTCCAGGGATATTTTCCCTGCTATAAACGCAATCGACCGTCCGATTGCAAGAGGACTTATCAATAAATGGAGAGCTGATGTTATTCATGAGTTCCTTCCTGACGTATATGAAGAGAATGATTTTTTAAGTTCGCGCGGTGCTGCAAGACCATTTCTTGATTATTCTCATAGCGTACCTGTATGGGACAGACTTTTTGCGCTTGGTTTTTCCGGCGTTCTGGAAGAAGCAATGGAAGCAAAAAAGAAACATGAAGCAGGAAAAACATTAACAGAGGAAGAAACTGCATTTTTTGACAGCATAGAAATTGCATATACAGCAATTATGCGTTTTCTCGGTCGTTTGGCAGCTTTGGCTGAACAAACATCCGGCTGCGAAGATATGGGCATAGCACTTCGAAACCTCCAAAAAGGTGCACCAACAACTTTCTACGAAGCTATGATGTTTGAATATATCTATTTCCTGATAAGTGAGCATATAGACTCAGTGTCAGTAAGAAGCTGCGGTAATTTTGACAGATTGTTCTATCCATATTATAAAAAAGATATGGAAAACGGTGTCAGTGAGGAAACTCTCAAAACACAGCTTGCGTATTTCTTCATGCAGTTTACGGCAATCGGCAACTACTGGTGCCAGCCTGTATACCTTGGCGGAACGGATAAGGACGGAAACACAAACATCAACCATCTGTCCTATGTTTTCCTGGATGTATACGATAAAATGGGTATTTATAATCCTAAGGTACAAATCAAATATTCAAAAAGAATCCCTAAAGATTTTACGCTTAAGGCACTTGATATGATTCGCCGCGGACACAACAGTATCGTGTTTGCATCCGAAGAACATATGAAAAAAGCACTTCGCTATAACGGCGAGGTAAGTGAAGAAGAAATCAGATGTG
Organism: Clostridia bacterium; assembly: GCA_017502065.1. Classification (GTDB taxonomy): domain Bacteria; phylum Bacillota; class Clostridia; order RUG12999; family RUG12999; genus RGIG4103. Next base: position 919 of record JAFVVU010000306.1, read on the forward strand.
CAGACCTGAAAGGGTGTTACGAGTTTCTTGTTCAGGGCGGTATGGATACAGAAGGTCAGCTGCTTAATCTGTTAAAACCGCTTGAATATGTCCTTCATGGTGGAAAAGACGGTATCACCGGCGAGCTTATGGGACTTGAAGAACCGGTTGAATTCGAAACCTTTGAAGATTTGCTTGCGGCATATAAACGTCAGCTTAAATATCTTATAGATAAGGTTATGGGACTTGTAAACCGGATGGAAGGATATATGTCCTATATCAATCCGTTGCCGCTTTTGTCGGCTACTTTCCCGACATGCCTTGAAAAAATAAAGGATGCCAATTCGGATGGCGGAAGAACAAACAACACATATATGGGACTTGGCGGTATTGCAAGTATTGCAGACTCACTTGCGGCAATCAAAAAATTTGTGTATGACGAAAAAGTTATAACATTATCCGAAATGATTGACGCCCTTGATAAAAACTTTGAAGGCTATGAAGCTCTGCAGAAAATGCTTGTTAATGATAAGGACAAATACGGTAACAATATGGAGTTTCCCGACAGTATGCTTGACGAGGTTGTTTCGTTTGCCGTAAGCCATATCCAGGGTAAACCGAATTCACCTGTAAGAGGTGGTTTCTGGTCCTGCGGAATGTATGTTTCCCGCGGTATTTATGACCTGGGAAAAGTTACTATGGCTTCTCCTAACGGACGTTTCAAAGGCGAAGAATTATCAAAAAATTTAAGTCCCACCATGGGAGCAAACCATAAAGGTCTTACGGCGGCTGTTTTATCAAACACACGTCTGGATATGCCTTACAGTCAGATGAGTGCACTTGATGCAGCAGTTTCGCCATCTGCAGCAAAAGGAGATGATGGCCTTGAAGCTGTATATAGTGTTTTGAATACGTTTGTTGATTTGGGCGGTCAGGTTATGAACTTTAATATGACTGATGCCGAAACCTTGCGAAAGGCACAGAAAAACCCTGAACAGTATAGGGATATACAGATTCGTGTTGCCGGCTGGAACGTACTTTTCAGCAATATAAATGAGGCGGAACAGGAAGCTATCATACGTCAGGCAGAGATGGCATGCATATAACAAAGGATGACGAAGATGAAAAATCTATTACTTATTGGTGACTCTATCCGTGAAGGATATGATAAATCTGTTAAAAAAACATTGGAAGGCAAAGCAAATGTTATTTTCCCTGATGAAAATTGCCGTTTTGCATCTTATGTTTTAAGAAATTTTCATGAATATCTGAAAGATACAAATGGGGATATAGATGTTATTCACTGGAATGCAGGACTTTGGGACTGCTTAAGGTTATTTGAAGAAGAACCACACATGCCGCTTGATATATATGCATATTACATAGAAAGAATATGCATCAGAATCAGGAAACTGTGCCCGAATGCGAAAGTAATATTTGCAACATCTACAAAAGTGCTTTCCGAAAAAACCCCGCGGGATTTCAAAAGGTATAATGAAGATATTGAAAAATATAACGAAGTTGCTGTAGAAATTGTAAAAAAATACGGGTTTAAGATTAATGACCTGTACGCTCTTTCCATAACGCTTCCCGAAGAAACTTTTTCGGACGATGTTCATTATTATACACCCGCAGGAAGAACAGTATTTACAAATCAGGTTCTTTCTGTTGTTCTGCCGGAACTTGGAATAGATGAAGAAATTGAATACAGAGAATAAATATGAGGTGATATAAATGTATTGTATTAAAGATGAAGATTATAATTTCATACTCAACAAATTCAACGACACGAACGGCCCGTTCAATCCAATGAACCAGTTCATCCGTCACGATGCAATTTTTGATGCGGACACTGGTA
>JAFVVU010000307.1 GCA_017502065.1 Clostridia bacterium
CATATAAGCTTTGAAGTTACTGCTTGTATATTTTATTCTTGCAAGGTCAAGGTCGTTTTCTATACTGTGAACAGCTCCAAGGACATAATCATAATCATTCTGCACGATTTTTGCTGCATTTTCGGGATAACGATGTGACTGTCCAAGTTCTACCGCATAGAGGATTTTAAGCTTGCCTGCATATTTCTCTCTTGCCGCTTCCACTGCCACAAGCTGCGCTTTCGGGTCATAGGCACCGATACAATCAGGGTTTTCTGCCCATGGGTCGTAGTGGTCGGCAAATGCAATTTCTGCAAAACCTTCGGCTACCGCTTTATCGCAAGCCTCATCAATCTCTATAAATCCATCATTCGAAAAGACGGAATGTATATGGTAATCCACATAATACATTTTGTTTCCTCTAATTCACTGTTATTTTGTCAAACGAATATCCTTCAGATCTAAGATATTCTATTATCTGCGGAAGGGTTTCCACAGTAACGGTTTTATTTTTCGCATCATGCATAAGCACAATGACGTTTCCCGTATCTGTACACTGCTCTTCTATATATTCCATAGCCTTTTCTGCAGTAAAGTCACCGCCTTCGGCATCTCCATTGAGAGCATTCCAGTCTACATATTTATATCCCATACTTTCAATAAGCGGCAAGAACTGTTCTTTCTTTTCGCCAAACGAACCGCCGGGGAATCTGAAAAGCTTCTGCACATTTTCTGCGCCGAGAATATTTTCAAAGATTTTTTGTGCTTCCGTTACTTCAAGCCAGAACGAATCGGGGTTATCGTATATATTATTGTATACATGGGTGTTGCTGTGGTTGCCTATGGCATGACCCTCGTTATGAATTCTCACAAGAAGGTCCGGATTTTTATTTACCGCTTCGCCTGTTACAAAAAATGTTGCTTTTATGTTATATGCTTTAAGCACATCAAGAAGTGCAGCCGTGTTTTCACTCGGGCCATCATCAAAAGTGAGATATGCTTTTTTGCCCATAGATTCATCCGCAAGAAGAAGTCCTGTAATGTCTGCCCTTCCCTCCGGATATTCCGGCATCTCTGCTCCGGTTTGCACTATCGGTGTTTCTGTCTGCTGCGGTATTTCCTGTTGCGGTTTCGGATTCAAGGCATTATACACCAAAAGCGCCGACAGACCGATACATGCAAGGATTATCAGAACCGCAAGAATACGTAATAACCATTTAATTCTTCTGATTTTTCTTGAGGCAAATTTTTTGCCTTTTATGTCAAGTTCAATGAGTTTTAACTCTGACATTCAACAATCACCTTAAATAAAAAATTACAATCATTTTAATTATATCACATAAAAGCCCTTAAGTTCAACATTTTTTTTACTTTCTTTGCATAAATTTAATAACAAATATTGTAACAAGAGGTGTTTATATGAAAAAATTCGCCATCTTCCTCCTTTTTATTGTATTTTTGTGCGGCTGCAGTAATACCTATAAAACAGATGCAGGTGCTGAAATTGAAAATTTAAGCAATAAAAAGTTTGAGTGGGGTCTCAAGAAAAACCAAAATGCCCCGCCAGATATAAATCCCGGTGCGGATGAAATTTTATCAAAATATGGTGCATACTATATGGGTGATGCGAACTCAAAGGATATTTTTCTTACTTTTGACGAAGGATATGAAAACGGATATACTTCCAAAATTCTTGATGTTCTTAAAGCACATCAGGTTCCCGCATGCTTTTTTGTTACAGGACCGTATATTGAAAACGAACCCGAGCTTATCAAGCGTATGATTGACGAAGGACATGAGGTTGGCAACCACACGGTTAATCATCCCTCTATGCCGTCGGTAAAAAATACAGTTGAGCTTGAAAATGAAATGCTTGACCTTGATCGGCAGCTTTTTTCCCTTACAGGCAGAACAATGAAGTTTATGCGTCCGCCTAAAGGTGAATACAGTGAAAAAAGTCTTGCAACTGCACAATCGCTTGGATATAAAACCGTTCTCTGGTCACTTGCTTATGAGGACTGGGATGTAAATAAACAAAAAGGAAGCCAGTACGTTTATAATGCAGTAATGGATAATATTCACGGCGGTGCAATTATTCTTATGCATGCCGTATCCAAGGATAATGCCGAAACTCTTGACAGAATTATTACCGATATTAAAGGAGCCGGATACGTTTTCAAGTCATTAAATGACCTGTCTGAAGCCCAATAATCTAAAAAAAGTGCAAAAATTTCTAAAAAATTTGCAAAAAACTATTGAATTAATTAAAATTAATGATATAATAGAGAATATACAAAAGCGGCGAAAGCTATTTTTGCTTTAAGACTGCTTATTTTAGCCGAGCGGAATGTTTAAGGACGAAGCAAGGCTGACGCCTTGCAAGGACGACAAATTACAAGAATGAAAATTTAACAAGTTTAAGGCTTATGGGGTTCGACTACACTCGGCTTAAACTTCATTTGCTGCTGTTGGCAGAAAGGAGAAAAAATGGGAAAATTTTTTGGTACCGATGGGGTGCGCGGTGTTGCAAACGCTGAGCTGACCCCTATGCTCGCTTATAATCTGGGAAGGTTCGGCGCTTATGTACTTACAAAAAACAGCCTGCACACTCCCAAAATTTTGGTTGGAAAGGATACTCGTATATCAAGCGATATGCTTGAGTGTGCTCTTGTATCCGGAATTTTATCTGTTGGAGCAGAGGTTGTTTTGCTTGGTGTTGTCCCTACGCCTGCTGTTGCCTATCTCACTCGTAAATACAAAGCCGATGCAGGTATTGTTATATCTGCTTCTCACAATCCGTTCCAGTATAACGGGATTAAATTTTTCAACCAGTCAGGATTTAAGCTTCCTGACGAAACCGAAGAAGAAATTGAAAGCTATATTCTTGGTAAAAAAGTTATTGAAGATGTTCTTACCGGCGAAAAGATAGGTA
>JAFVVU010000308.1 GCA_017502065.1 Clostridia bacterium
AAAGCTTTGATGAGAATTACGCGCATTTTTGCGATTTGCTGGTTGTGGAACAGAATTTTGACATAAACAAAAGGGTGTTTTATGCAGGAACCAGAAAATGCGGAATTTTTCAGATTAAAGGTACGGCAAAATCCTTTGATACTACTGCTATTCTTACGTATATTATGGAATCGGGTGAGGCAACAGATGAAAAGGCTGTTATGGATAAAATGATTCCATATATTGAAGCAAGTACCGAAAAAGATATTTTAAAAGCGGCAGACAACATATATATGGGGAATGCTGTACTTTTTGTTGACGGGATTGACTGCGCATTTATAATTGATGCAAAAACTCTGCCGCAACGTAACATTGAAGAACCGGAAAAGGATAAGGTTATCCGTGGGTCGCGTGACGGATTTGTTGAAATCCCGATTTTTAATGCGGCACTTCTCCGAAGAAGGATACGGTCAAATGAGCTTCGGCTTGAAAGAATTATTGTGGGGAATAAAAGCAAGTCGGATATTATTGTCGCATATATGGATACAAAATGTGACAAAAAGTTTCTTGAAAAGCTTAAAGAAAAGCTGAAAAAGCTTGATATTGAATCAACGGCAATGAATCAGGAAACCATTTCGGAAAACCTGTTTCCGCACAAGTGGTACAATCCGCTGCCGATTGTTAAATACAGCGAACGTCCCGACTATACAAGTGCGGCAATTTTGCAGGGGAGCATTGTTCTTATAATCGACAATTCGCCGTCGGTTATGATACTGCCGTCGAAGTTTCTGGATTTTATGAGTGAGGCAAATGACTATTATTTTCCGCCGTTTACCGGAACATATTACCGCATTATAAAAACGGTTATGATATTGCTTGCACTGTTCTGGGCACCGATATGGCTTTATTTTATGGAAAATCAGGAAATAATCCCCGAATGGCTTTCGTTTCTGCGGTCAAGGGAAGAGGCGGTTGCCGTACCTATTGCGGTGCAGATGATTATTATGGAATTTACGTTTGAGGCAATGAGGATATCGACTCTTAACTCGCCACAGAATCTCGGCGCTACAATAGGTATTGTGGGCGCTCTTCTTGTAGGTGATTTTGCGGTGCAGTCAGGTTGGCTTACATCAAGTGTTGTATTTTATATGGCGTTTTTCTCAATTACGCTTATGGCGGCACCGAGCATCGAGGTGGGGTATGCTATAAAATTTTTCAGGGTGTTCCTTATTCTGATGACGTGGATATTCAAGCTGCCGGGGCTGATTGTGGGTACACTTGCAATTCTGAGCCTTGCGGCAACAACAAAAACAGTTAGTGGAAAACCGTATTTTTATCCTATAATTCCACTTGATTTCAGAGTGCTTGTGAAGTCGCTCATAAGACCAAGGCTGAAAAGATAAATGAAACGGGCACCCCGCAGGGTGCCCGATATATTTAATGTTTTGGTTCCTTTGACTCTTCTTTCTGTAATTTATTTTTGTTCTTTTTATGTTCTTCTATTTTCTGAGGCTTCGTACATAGGAACCGCCTCCTGATTTCTTATTTTCTATCTATATAAATTTTGTTACTGTATGCTTGTTTTAAAATTAAAATTTAATGTCTCAACGGAATCTCCTCATTTCATTTTATATTTTTTGATTGTGAACGGTTCTTCCATTGGTAACACTCCTTTCTCTTTCTTTCACTTACAATATACTATATTATTAAATATAAGTCAAAGTCTGAAATGGGCGATTATGTTAAAATATGTTAAGTTTACATCAATTTTCTTGTTATTATAAAATTTTACGCCTATTATCTAAAGCTTTGGAAAGGGTTATTTCATCAGCGTATTCAAGGTCTCCGCCTACGGGAATGCCGTTTGCAATTCGTGTTACATTCACACCAAGCGGGGAGAGAAGTCTTGAAATGTACATTGCTGTAGCCTCACCTTCAATTGTAAGGTTGGTTGCGGCAATAACTTCTTTTACTTCAGGGGTAATACGCTGCACAAGTTCTTTTATAAAAATATCGTCAGGACCGATTTTATCAATAGGTGAAATTGCGCCGTGAAGCACGTGATAAAGACCATTGAATTCACGTGTTTTTTCAATGGCAACAACGTCTTTCGGAGTTTCAACAACACATATAACCGAGCGGTCGCGCTTTTCGGAAGCACATATTGCGCAAGGTTCTGTATCGGTTAAGTTTTTGCATATGCTGCAGCAAAAAACTTTTTCTTTTGCATCAGTAATGGCATTTGCAATTGCATATGCCTTTTCTTTTGGCATTTTAAGTATATGAAAAGCAAGACGTGCCGCGCTTTTTCCTCCGATTCCCGGAAGTGCGGTAAGCTCATCTATAAGTTTTGAAAGCGGTTTTATGTATGACATAGTTTGCCTCCTTGGAGTTGATAATTTAATTATAACCAAACGAAAGGAAAATAGCAAGTATATTTAATAAATAAAAAAATATGCGGCAAAATGTGAATAATTGTATAATAATATACTTGAAAAATTATAATAAATAAGTTATAATTATGTAGAATGTGTTATTTATCAAATTTATATATTATCGCAAAGGATGAGGACAATGAAAGGACAGATATATTTTGACCATGCGGCAACAACTGCGGTTAAACCTGAGGTTATTGCAAAAATGCTTCCGTATTTTGCAGTTGATTATGCAAACCCGTCAAGTGTGTACAGCATAAGCAGAACGGCAAGACATGCCGTTGAAGATTCAAGAGAAACAATTGCGCAGTGT
>JAFVVU010000309.1 GCA_017502065.1 Clostridia bacterium
AGACACTCTTAAAAAGCTTTCCGAGCTTATTTATGAAATTGTCTATAACCCACTATTTGAAAACGGCACATTCAAGCCCACGGTTGTAAATCTTGAAAAAGAAAACCTTAAAAATCTTATAAATTCCGTTGTTAACGAAAAAAGAGATTATGCCGATAAACGTGCACTTGAAGAAATGTGCCCGGGTCAGCCTTTTGCCATTTATAAATACGGCACGGTTGAAGGCGCTGACGCTCTTGATGCGGCATCACTTACGGCATACTACAATAAAATACTGAAAGAAAGCAAAATTGACATATTTGTTTCCGCAGGAGAAGATATTTCTTCCGTTAAAGAAGTTTTTGATTCCTGCATATCAAACGGCGAAATTAAAAAAGCTGAAAAATCTCCTGCAAAGGCTGAAATGAAAATTGTGCACGAAAACATGAACGTTGCACAGGGCAAGCTTGTAATCGGCTTTACCGTTTCTTCCGACGATTATTTCGGCACAATGCTTTTCAACTCCGTTTACGGTAGTGGAACACATTCCAAGCTGTTCAATAACGTACGCGAGAAGCTCAGTCTTGCCTATTATGCATATTCCCGTCTTACAAAACAAAAAGGCGTTATTTTTGCATCAGCAGGCATTGAATTTGATAAATACGATATGGCAAAAGACGAGATTTTCGCTCAGCTTAAAGCCGTACAAAACGGCAAGGTTACAGACGCCGAACTTGATTCCGCTAAAAAAAGCATTATCAATATCATTAAATCCTTAAATGACAATCCCGTTTCACTTATGGATTACTGCACCGGTCTTATTGTTGCTGGTCGTGAGGTTGATACAGACAAAATTATTGACGGAATAAATGCCGTAACAAAAGAAGATGTTGTGGCTGCTGCCAAAACAGTAACCCCCGACACGCTTTATTTCTTGAAAGGACTTGAATAATGGATAAGAGATTTATAAAATCCGCCGATGAAACGCTCTATACTTACACTCATTCAAGCGGCGCAAAAATATATATGGTACAAAAAAAGGGCTCCAGTAAATCTGCGGCATATTTCACAACACATTTCGGTTCAATTGACAACTGTTTCATCCCTTTCGGTGAAACCGAGTATATCTGCGTGCCCGACGGTGTTGCACATTTTCTTGAACATAAAATGTTTGAAATGCCCGACAAGTCCAATATTTTTGATATGTTCAGCAAATACGGCGCATCCGCAAATGCATACACATCATTCAATATGACATCTTATTATTTCTGGTGCACCGACTTTTTTAAAGAAAACTTAAAAACCCTTGTCACCTTTGTGCAGACACCTCATTTTACGGAAGAAAACGTTGCCAAAGAACAGGGTATTATCGGTCAGGAAATCCGTATGTACGACGACGCTCCCACATGGAGATGCTATTTCAATATGCTTTCGTGTATGTACGAAAAAAATCCGGTTTCAAGGGATATTGCCGGAACAGTTGAATCTATATCGGAAATTGATAAGGACGTTCTTTATAAATGCTATAACACGTTCTACCACCCGTCGAATATGACACTTTGTCTTGTTGGCGATTTTGATCCCGAAGATATGAAAAATTATCTTGACGAAATCTTAAAACCGCTTCCTAATGAGGATGAAATTAAACGCAAATCGGAAACTGATGGAGCGGCTGTAATCTGCCGTGAAAAATGCGCCGAAATGAGCGTTTCAAGACCGATTTATACAATCGGATTTAAAGATAATTTCTGCAGCGGAAACATCCTTAAAAGAAGAGTTGCAGTGCAGATTGCTCTTAATCTTCTTATCGGCAAAAGCTCCGACCTTTATAACGACCTTTATGAAAGCGGACATATTTCGCCCGAATTCGGATTTGATTATACAGGCGAAGAAACCTATGCATTTACGGAAATTGCCGACGAATGCGATAACCCGTCTTATGTTGCCGATAAAATCAAAGCGGCAATACAGAATTTTAAGGTTTCAGACGATGATTTTGAGCGCATAAGAAGAAAGCTTTTCGGCAAAAGACTTTATGTTTTCAATGACCCCGACAACTATGCAGGTGCACTTGCGCGAAATACTGTTCTCGGGCTTGACTTGTACGAAACACTTGACCTGTTTAAAACAGTTACGAGAGCAGACGTTGAAGATGTATTTAAAACACACCTTACTGAAGATAATATGGTTATTTCCATTGTCAATCCCTTACATTGACATAAAACATAAAATGTGATATACTTAATTTAGTAAAAGTAAGGAGCATTTTATGGACACCAGAGTAGCTGTAATCAGTATTATTGTGGAAAACCCCGATGCTACCGCAAACCTTAACGCTCTTCTTCACGAATACAGCAAATGGGTTATCGGCAGAATGGGAATTCCCTATCGCGAAAAGAATATCAGCATTATCTGCATCGCCGTTGATGCACCGCAGGATGTAATCAACACCCTGACAGGCGGACTTGGTAAGCTTGACGGCGTTTCTGCAAAAGCTGCATATTCAAAAAAATAAATTTAATATCCACGTTTCCCTGACGCCAAAAGATTTCTTAAGGCGAAAGATGAAATTATATAAGCAATATTTGCGCATCTTTTTATTTAAGGGAAAGGTGCGCATTTTTTGTATTATTATGAAAGATTTAAAAAACCTTATCGATGCCCTTTATAACGGGCAATCCTTAACCGAAAACGAGTTTAAAAATTTAATAGAAAATCCCAGTCTTGCACCTTATGCGGCAGAAAAAGCAGTTGAAGTGCGGCAGAAACATTACGGCAATTCCGTTTATATCCGCGGACTTATTGAAATAAGCAATTACTGCAAAAACGACTGCCTTTACTGCGGAATAAGAAAAAGTAACCGCAGTTGCGAAAGATACCGTCTTTCCAAAGAAGAAATTCTCTCCTGCTGTGACGAGGGGTATCCACTCGGGTTCCGTACGTTTGTAATGCAGGGCGGCGAGGATATGTATTATACAGATGATGCACTTTGCGATATCATCCGCAGTATAAAAGAAAAATATCCCGATTGTGCGGTAACACTTTCGCTCGGCGAGCGTTCTTATGATAGCTATAAACGACTTAAGGATGCAGGCGCAGACAGATATCTGCTTCGCCACGAAACTGCCGATAAAGCGCATTATGAGAAGCTGCATCCGCAGAGCCTCTCGTTTGATAACCGAATGGAATGTCTTAAAAACCTGCGCACTCTCGGCTATCAGGTTGGATGCGGATTTATGGTAGGCTCACCACATCAGACATCGGCAGAGCTTGCAAAGGATCTGGTATTCTTACAGGAGTTCCGCCCCGAAATGTGCGGCATCGGTCCGTTTATTCCGCATAAGGATACACCGTTTAAAGAGTATGCGGCAGGCTCATTAGAGCTTACGTGCTATCTCTTATCGCTTGTGCGGCTTATACTCCCCACTGTTCTTCTGCCGTCAACAACGGCGCTCGGTTCTATTCATCCTAAAGGACGTGAAATGGGAATACTTGCAGGAGCAAATGTTGTTATGCCAAACCTCTCCCCGTTTGACAACCGCGAAAAATATATGCTTTATAACAACAAGCTGTCATCGGGCAGCGAATCGGCACAGAATTTACTTGAGCTTAAAGAAAAAATGTCCTCCATCGGCTACGAGATTACGGTAAGTCGAGGAGATGCTATATAACGAAAGGAAGATACTCATGGCAGTTTACAATCCAAAATCATCAGTAGCAGAAGAATTCATCAATAACGAAGAAATTCTTGAAACTATAGCTTATGCAGAAGAAAACAAAAACAACGTAGAGCTTATTGATTCTCTTCTTGAAAAGGCAAAACCTAAAAAGGTTGGCAACGAAGTCCGTTGCAGCGGTCTTACACACCGCGAAGCATCTGTTCTTCTTGCATGTGAAATCCCCGAAAAAATAGAGGAAATCTATAAAATTGCGGAAGAAATCAAGCTCGCATTTTACGGTAACCGTATAGTTATGTTTGCACCGCTTTACCTTTCCAACTATTGTGTAAACGGATGCGTATACTGTCCGTATCATTACTGCAATAAGCATATTGCACGTAAAAAGCTTTCTCAGGAAGAAATCGAAAAAGAGGTTATTGCACTTCAGGATATGGGACACAAGCGTCTTGCAATCGAAGCAGGTGAAGACCCACAGAATAACCCGATTGAATATATCCTTGATTCCATAAAGACAATTTACGGAGTTCACCATAAAAATGGTGCAATCCGTCGTGTTAACGTTAATATTGCGGCAACAACGGTTGAAAACTACCGCAAACTTAAAGAAGCGGAAATCGGCACATATATTCTTTTCCAGGAAACATACCATAAAGAAAGCTATCTTGCGCTTCATCCGACAGGACCGAAGCACAACTACGAATATCATACGGAAGCAATGGACCGTGCTATGGAAGGCGGCATTGACGATGTTGGTCTTGGTGTTCTTTTCGGGCTTGAGCTTTACAAATACGAATTTGCAGGTCTGCTTATGCACGCCGAGCATCTTGAAGCAAAATTCGGTGTAGGTCCGCATACAATCAGCGTACCGCGTCTTAAGCGTGCCGACGACATTGACCCCGATCAGTTTGACAATGGTATTGATGATGATACCTTCCTTAAAATTATTGCTTGTATCCGTCTTGCTGTGCCATATACAGGAATGATTATTTCCACACGTGAATCCCAGGAGGTTCGCGGAAAAGCACTTCGTGTTGGTATCTCACAGATTAGCGGCGCATCACGTACATCCGTTGGCGGATATACCGAGGAAGAGCGTCCGCACGATTCCGAACAGTTTGACGTATCCGACCAGCGCAGTCTTGACGAGGTTGTAAAATGGCTTATGGAAATGGATCATCTCCCGTCGTTCTGTACGGCTTGCTACTGCGAAGGCAGAACAGGTGACAGATTTATGAGTCTTTGCAAAACAGGACAGATTCTTAATTGTTGCCACCCGAATGCACTTATGACACTTACTGAATTCCTTATGGATTATGCATCCGAGGATACAAAAAAAATCGGATTTGAAATGATTAATCGTGAAATTGAAAAGGTGCCGAACGAAAAGGCACGCGAAATTGCGCGGCAGCATATTGAGGACATAAAAACCTCAAACCGCCGCAACTTCAGATTTTAGGAGGAGTTATGGGACTTAACGATACACCGTCGGCAAACAGGCTTCATATTGGTTTTTTCGGATGTCGCAACGCCGGCAAATCAAGTCTTGTCAATGCCGTTACAGGTCAGGAGCTGGCAGTTGTTTCTGAAACTCTCGGTACAACAACCGATCCGGTTACAAAATCAATGGAGCTTCTTCCGCTCGGCCCCGTTCTCATTATTGATACCCCCGGTATTGATGACGAAGGTGCTTTAGGAGAAAAGCGAATTGAAAAAACACGTCAGATACTCGGTAAAACCGATATTGCCGTTCTTGTGGTTGACAGTGCAAAGGGTCTTTCCCCTGCCGACTTAGGACTTATTGAAATATTTAAAGAAAAAAATATTCCGCACATAATTGCATATAACAAATGTGATACAGCTCAGTGTGATGCTGCCGGCGGCATCCTTGTCAGTGCAAAAACAGGCGAAAATGTGGATATGCTTAAAGAGAAAATTGCCGCTCTTCGCCCAAAAGAAAATGAACGACGTATAATCGGCGACCTTATAAATAAGGGCGACACCGTTGTTCTTGTTACACCAATTGATGAGTCCGCCCCGAAAGGCAGGCTTATTCTTCCCCAGCAGCAGACCATCCGCGATATTTTGGATTCCGGCGCTGTTGCCATTGTAACAAAGGAAACTGAGCTTGAAATGACTCTTGCCGCACTTAAAGACAAGCCAAAAATGGTGGTTACGGACTCTCAGGTGTTTGGTATTGTTAAAGAAATTATCCCCGGGGATATGCCTCTTATATCATTTTCAATCCTTATGGCAAGATATAAAGGGTTTCTTGAAACTGCGGTAAAAGGAATTGAGGCAATTTCTTCCCTTTCTGACGGCGACACCGTACTCATTGCAGAAGGATGTACCCACCACCGCCAGTGTAATGATATCGGAACTGTCAAAATTCCGAACTGGCTTCTGAAACACACAGGCAAGAACCTTAAGTTCAAAACCTGTTCAGGGAATGAATTCCCCACTGATTTGGGCGGAATATCGCTTATAATCCACTGTGGCGGATGTATGCTTAACGAACGTGAAATTGAAACCCGTCGCGAGCGCGCAGTTGCCGCAGGCGTTCCGTTTACAAACTACGGCACCGTAATTGCTCATATAAACGGCATACTAAACAGATCCTTAAAGGCCATAACTTGACAAAATGTATAATTTCGTATACAATATAGATACTTTATTATAGGAGTGTGGTTATATTTTGGACAGTAGTGATGTCTTAAGTATTATAGTTATTCTTATTCTTATCGGGCTTTCCGCTTTCTTCTCGGCAAGTGAAACTGCCGTCTCTTCCGCAAGCAGAGTAAGAATGAAATCCTATGCCGATGATGGCGATAAACGTGCAAAGCGCTCTTTATCACTTATTGAGAATTTTGATAAAACGCTTTCTTCAATTCTGGTTGGCAACAATATAGTTAATATTGCCTCAACCTCTATTGCAACAGCTTTATTTTTAAAGCTTAGTCAGGAATACGGCGCACTTCTTTCAACCGTTATTATGACTGTTCTTGTCTTAATATTTGGTGAAGTGCTGCCAAAAAGCACGGCAAAAGAAAATGCAGATAATGCTTTATTATCTTTTTCCGGACCTCTTTCTTTGGTTTGCAAAATTTTAACGCCAATTTCATGGGTTTTCCGCGGACTTAAACTTGCAATAACAAAACCTGAAGACCCCGAAGAAAAGAAACCGAGTATTACGGAAGAAGAGCTTAAATACATCATTGAAGAAATTCAGGACGAAGGTGTTCTTGAAGAGCAGGAAAGCGAGCTTGCACAAAGCGCTCTTGAATTTGACGAAATCCGTGTGCATGAGGTGTATATGCCAAGGGTTGATGTTATTGCCGTTGATGCTTCCATGTCACGTGAGGAAATTCAAAAGGTATTTTTAGACGAAAAATATACACGTCTTCCTGTATACGAAGGAAATATTGATAACATAATCGGAATATTAAACGAAAAAGATTTTCTTATTTCAATAGTAAAAAATGAATTTACAAACGTAAGAAATCTTATAAAACCTGCTCTTTTTGTGCCGTATAACCTTAAAATTTCAAAGGCACTTGCAAAAATGCAGGCAGACAAAATACAGATGGCAGTTGTTACGGACCAGTACGGCGGTACAGCCGGAATTGTAACAATGGAAGACATTCTGGAAGAGCTTGTTGGCGAAATATATGATGAACATGATGATGTTCTTCAGCTTATTGAGCCTATGGGCGAATTTACTTACCGTGTTAACGGAACAATGGATATTGAAGATATGCTTGAAGAAATCGGATTTGAGGATGAAATTGAAAGCATCTACAATTCTGTAGGTGGCTGGGCATCCGAAATCCTGGGTAAAATCCCCGAAAAAGGCGAAACCTTTGAATATGACGGTCTTAAGGTTACCGTTGATGAGGTTGAAGATAACAGAGTTTCTTCACTTATCGTTGAATATGATAACACGGCAGAATCAGAAGAAGATTAAATAATATGAGCATTTCGGGCAGTCGCGTGCCTTTTGGTACGAGGAAAGTCCGGGCTCCGCAGGGCAGGGTGCCGGATAACGTCCGGTGAAGGCGACTTCAAGGATAGTGCAACAGAAATATACCGCCATATTTATGTGGTAAGGATGGAAAGGCGAGGTAAGAGCTCACCGACCCTTTAGGTAACTATTGGGTCCTGTAAACCCCACTCGGAGCAACATCGTTAAGGGGAGCTAAGTTGGCCCGACATTCCCCGGGTAGATGGCTTGAGCCATATAGTAATGTATGGCCTAGATAGATGATTGCCTGCAAAACAGAACCCGGCTTACAGATTTGCTCATTTAATTTAAACAAAAACGGAATTGTATATCTGCAATTCCGTTTTTTATAAAGCTGAAAGGATGAAACTTTTATGAGTAACGGAAAGAAAACCTGGTACATAGCAGACGGCTACCTTCCCCACATTGGCGAGGTTAAAAACAGCGGATTTGAAGGACACGAATCCATTATGTTCATGAACTGTAACGAGCAGGACGCAAACGTGTTTATTGACCTTTATTTTGAAGATAAACCCCCGATAAAAGATATCAAGCTTGTTGTCGGCGCAGAGCGTGTTAAAAGCATTCGTCTTGACAATCCTGACGATATCGGCGGTATCAAGCTTGACCGTCAGTATCAGTATTCCGTAAGAATAAGAAGTGACATAAATATTGTTGTACAGTACGGAAGAATGGACCTTGCGCAGCCGAATCTGGCGTATATGTCACTCATGGGTTACAGCGAGTAACCCGGGTGGATAAAATGACCCTGACCGCATAAAACAAATTTTAATTATTCGGTTTATGCAAAACAATAATGTTTTTGCTATTGTTCGGAGTTGCATTATTGCAACTCCGTTTTTTATTTGTTGTTTTATGCTACACACAAACTTCACCTCTCGACGTACAAAAGTACGCCTTCGGGATTCGGTTTGTGTGTTCATAGCCATTTTTTCTCCCCCGGCGGCTTTGTTAATTCAGCGCAAAAATGCACCAACATCAGTTGGTGCATTTTTTTATTGCATATAAAAACTTATCTATGTCCTTTTTTGTGTTAAAATATCCGGGCGAAACGCGCACCGTTCCGCACTCAAATGTACCGAATGCCTTATGCGCCACCGGTGCGCAGTGCAGTCCGCACCGTACGGCAATACCATGCTTTTCGTCAAGCTGTGCACCAAGTGTGGCAGTATCTATACCCTCTGCAAAAAAGCTTATTGCCGACGTTACACATTTA
>JAFVVU010000310.1 GCA_017502065.1 Clostridia bacterium
AATGCCTTTGTTTACAAACTCATTATTCCAATCGGGATGATAAGCTTTAATCATGGAAGCTGCCATCATTGCATAGCCAACACCAAGGTTTGCGCCGCCGTAAAGTCTGTCTTTATCGCTGCCTCGACCTTTTTCGGTAATGCTGTCGCCCATAAACAAAATTTTGTCATTTGGATTTATAAACATGGCACAGCCTCCTCTCCCATAATGGCTTTATATATATGCTTTGTAATAAGTGCATTTCCTGCATGTGTGGGATGCACGCCGTCTGTTGCCCAGAACGTTTCGTCTTCTTTTTCGGCGAAAGCAGCGTTCATAATCCCGTCAAGCGGAATAAGAGCTTCAACATCAGCCTCGCGTGCCACTTCACGCACCATAGTTATTTTTTCGTTCAGATCCTCGCGTATTCCTCGCGGTTCGTTCGGAAGACTGAACGGCTCAACCATAATAATTTTGGTTTCGGGAAGATTTTCTTTAATGGCAGATATAACCGCCATATAATTATCTTTGAATTCTTCCGGTGAAACATAAATATCATCACCGTTATAACGTTTTATACTGTCGTTAACACCAATAAAAATAACAACAAGGTCAGGTTTCAAATCTATACACTCATCATAAACGTGTTCGAGAAGATTTTTTGTCGAATACCCTGCATGACCTCTGTTGCAGAACTTAACATCAAGCTCGGGATGATTTGCATTTATAAGAGACGTTGTCTGCATATAATATCCAAACCCCGAATGGTCAAGATGTCGCCAGTTCCATCTGTAATAATCTGTGATACTGTCACCAAAAAACAGGACTGTATCTCCGTTTTTAATCAGCATATGTACACATCCTTTATATAATTATCATTGAATCGCCGAAGCTGAAAAATCTGTATTTTTCATCTACGGCCTCTTTATATGCATTCATTGTATTTTCGCGTCCGGCAAACGTACTTACAAGCATTATAAGCGTGGATTTCGGCAGGTGGAAATTGGTTATAAGTCCGTCAATAAGCTTGAATTTATACCCCGGATAAATGAATATATCCGTACTGCCGCTGCACGGACGAACAGTTCCGTTTTCATCTGCAACGGATTCAAGTGTTCTGCACGAGGTTGTTCCGACTGCAATAACCCTGCCGCCATTCTGCTTGGTTTCGTTTATAATATTTGCCGTTTCCTCCGGCATAATATAATATTCGCTGTGCATTTCGTGTTCTTCAATATTTTCCACCTTAACCGGACGGAACGTGCCAAGCCCTACGTGCAGGGTAACATATGCAATAGTAACGCCCATTTCGCGTATTTCGTCCATCAGCTCAGGTGTAAAATGAAGTCCTGCTGTCGGCGCCGCTGCAGACCCGTCATATTTTGCATATACGGTCTGATACCTGTTTTTATCTTCAAGCTTATGTGTTATATAATGGGGGAGCGGCATTTCGCCAAGCTCTTCAAGAATATTCTCAAAAACCCCGTCATATTCAAACCTTACAATTCGGTTGCCTGTTTCAAGAACGGTAAGTATTTCGGCTTTGAGCTTGCCATCGCCAAAGATGGCACGTCTGCCTTCTTTGAGTTTTTTACCCGGACGGACAATGACTTCCCAGTCGGTTGTTGAAATTCTTTTCAGAAGAAGGAACTCAATTTCTGCACCTGAATCCTCACGCTGACCGTACAGTCTTGCGGGGATAACCCTTGTGTCATTGAGGATAAGGCAGTCACCTTTTTTTAAGTATTTTTTAATATCCCTGAAACTTCCGTGCGTAACTTCGCCGCTTTGTCTGTCAAGCTTTAACAGACGTGATGTGTCACGCTGTTCAAGCGGAGTCTGCGCAATAAGTTCTTCGGGAAGATAGTAATCAAATAAATCAAGTTTCATTTTGACATCTCTTTCACTTTTTCTTCATCGGGAGTAACATAAATCGTGTAATACTCCTCATATATAACCATACCGGGTTTTGCACCCGACGGTTTTTTAACATTTTTAATTTCGGTATAATCAACAGCAACGCCGCTTGACAGCCTTGCCTTTGAGTAATATGCCGCAAGATTGGCCGCTTCTTCAAGGGTCCTGTCCGGAACATCCTTGCCACCGGTTATAATTACCGTATGCGACCCGGGAATGTTTTTGGTATGCATCCATATATCGCGGTTGCGGGCAAGCTTTGTCGTGAGATAATCGTTCTGCCTGCTTGTTTTACCCACATAAATTTCAAACCCGTCGGAGCTGATGAACCTGTTTAAAACAACCTCATCCTCTTTCTTCGGTTTGCCGGTATTTTTCTGAGCCTTTATATATCCGCCGGCCTCAAGCTCGCGCCTGATTTCAGCAATGTCACGCATATTTTCGCAAGTATCAATGGAAGACTCAACATTTTGCAGATATTCAATATCTGCATTTGTAAGTTCAAGTTGTCTTGCCGCATGAACAGCGGTGCTTTTGAGTTTATTATATCTTGTATAATACTTATTTGCATTTTTTGAAGGCGAAAGATTTGCTTCAAGCGGAATTTCAACCTCAGGCAGAGCTTCGTCATAAAAATTCTGCGCTATAAGCTTTGTGTCACCGGTGTTTATACGGTATATATTTGCAGTAATGAGGTCCCCGTAAAGCTTATATTTATCCATCTGAGCTGCATTTTCAATATCCTGCTGCTGCAGGGCTGCTTTTTTGCGATATCTTGCAAGAAGATTGGAAACAGTTTTTGAAATTTCCGCACTTTTCTGCGAAAGACGCTGACGCACCTCGCGGCCTATATAAAATCCGTCAAGAACCTCGCAAAGAGAGGAAACACGCTCTTTTGAGCCATACTGCACCAAATCAATACAGGAAAAATCAATCGGAAGCCCGTCATCACCGTTTATTAAAACAGGCTCAAATCCGGAATTCTTTATTTTATCAAATGTTTCTGCAATATGCTTTGCAAGAACAGTTTTCTTTTCATCATTAAAACTCATACCCTGAGCATCCATGTCACCGCACACCGCATAAACAAAATCACGTGCCACAGCGGGTGAAAGACCGGCAAAGGAATTTAAAATATGTTTGTCCATTTTAAATTCGTCAGGACAGGCAAAAACAACGCCGAGAATTTCATCAAAGTCAGTATCAAGCGGCGAAAGCTTATCCTGTTTCGGAGGAAGTACATATTTAACCCCCGGCAGAAGTATACGCTCTCCGGGAGCGGACGCATCAATCTTACGCACACAATCTGCAATTGCGCCGTTTTCATTTACAAGCAGAATATTACTGTATCTGCCCATAATTTCAAGGATAAGGCGTTTTTCGCCAATATCTCCAAGCTCGTTTTTGGATTCAATTCCGATTTCAATAACCCTTTCAACTCCGGGACAGGAAACATGGGTTATATGTCCGCCGCTTAAATGCTTGCGAAGAAGCATACAGAAAACGGGCGGAGAAAGCGGATTATCACGAGAGCTTTCGGTAAGATAAATTCTTGGTATGGAGGGATTTGCACATAAAAAAAGCTTGTAATTCTTGCCGCCACTGCGGGCAGAAATTACAATGGCATCCTTATCGGGCATATATATTTTGTCAATTCTTCCGCCGCAAAGATGCTCGCTAAGTTCAGCAGCAATACATTTCATTGTAATACCGTCAAAAGCCATAATTTCCTCCACAACTAAATATTAATCCAATTTTACCATATTAAGCCGTTAATGTCAATAAAATACACGCTAAATTACTTGACAAATTGACGCTTA
>JAFVVU010000311.1 GCA_017502065.1 Clostridia bacterium
CATTTTGCAGATGAATTCGAAACAGTTGAAGAATGGAAACAGCAGTGCTACCGCATTGGTGTTAAGCTTAATCCTCTTACAATTGAACAGAATGCTATCACAAGCTTCAAGAGCAGAACAACTCTTGTTCCGTGCAGAGCTAACACAGTAGGACCGGGATTATTCCTCCAGGCTGATTATGCAATCGGCGGATGTGACGGTGCTCTCGGACGTGGAATGGGATGGCAGGGAATGAGCTTCCTTACAACTCTTCACTACGGCCCTGATAAGAGCATTACATCTTCGTTTATTCCTACACTCCCCGGCAGACTCTTCTATCTTAAAGAGCTTGCAGGACCTCTTACAGCTGAATGTAACTAATAAATAAAAAATAAAAGCACTTCGCAAATGCGAAGTGCTTTTTTGTTTATTAAGATTAGTCGATTAAATCTCCGATTAAATCAAACATGCTTGCATCTTCAAAATATTCAGGCATGCACATCGGGAAAGCAATGTAAATAACAATAGCAAGTGCAATTCCCATCACAAGACCTGTAAAGAACATTACGTAAGGTGTGTTGTCTTCTGTAAGGCTGCTGCCTGCACGAAGTGATTTCATTGTGATATAAGAACCAAGTGTGTTTCCGATTGTAGAAATAATAAGCGGAATGTAAAGCGCCCACATCATCATTGATATAGCTTCTCTGCTGCTTGAAGCATCGGGATCTATTCCGAAAAGAAGGCTGATGAGGAAGCCTGCAAGTACAAACGGTGTGACTGCAAGGCTGTTTACGCCGGATGCACAAAGCATATATTTGTAGTTTGTATCTTTTTTGAATATTTTTGTGAACATCATAAGCACAGCCGGAAGAAGTGCACCAATACCGAATGTTCCGATTGCACCAACAAAGAAGATTTTAAAACTCGGGAAAAGCTTGTCATCAACATCAACAAGACGTCCTGCTGTTTCTTCAATCAAATTGTTGAATTCACCTGCAAAGCTTACAAGAAGAAGTCCAACTGCAATTGCGTTGATTGCAATAAGTCCAAGAGCTGTTTTATGGTCACAGCTGTTAACAAAAGCAGATGCTGTTGTTACCGGTTTTTTAACAAGTGCAACAAAAAGGTCCCATATTTTTTTGAAATATGTTCCTATTCCGTTTTTCGGTGCCGCTGGTGCTGCCGGAGTTGCCGGAGCTTCAGGTGCAACATATACCGGTGCCGGTTCTGCCGTTGGTGCCGCAGGTGCTTCAGGTGTTGCCGGAGCTACCTGTGTGCAATCACAAACTGCACCGTCTTCTAACATTTTTCCACAATTTTTACAAAATTTCGCCATTTATAATTTCCTCCTTATTAAAAATCAAATCCTAAACCAAAATCAAATCTGCAAGGTTTCCACGTGTCGTTTTCAAGCATGAAAGCAACTTCAAACCATCCGTTTGATTCAACCGCATCTCCGCTGGGTTCCAACGGCCCCCCGGTGTGTGTCTGATATAAATATGCATATTTATAGTTAACTCTGAACTCAAGTTCACATTCGCCGTATTCATAGTCTTCATCACTGGATTGTTTTTCAGTTCCTGTGATGATAAATGTTGTAATACCGGTTCCATTCTCACCATGAAATCTGTTGCGCAATTCTTCATACTGATATTTGGCATCCGAAGAATTATCGGCAAAATATCCTTTAACTTCATCCCATGTTTTACCGTCTTTTGCCGCCGCACAAATATTATTAAGAAATTGCTCGGCAGATGTGCGTAAAACAGAAACTGTTTCATCCTTCATTTCAAGATATCTGCAATGTAAGTCGCCGCTTGCGGGAGTAAATTCCCCATCTTCAGTTTCTGTATACGGAGATTCTATGGAATAGGTGTATCCGCCACCAAACATATAATCAATTGTATACTGTTTTTCGCCAACGCCTTCAGCCACTTTATACTTATCATCAACTGTAACACCGTTGATTTTAAGTGTTGCCACTGCAGGGAGATATATGTCTACATCCTTTTCAACAAGCTCGTCATTTTCGAGTTTATATGTATCAAAGAACAGCCAGCTTTTACCCTTTTGTTTTGTAAGTGTAATTTCTTCAGTATCAATATATGAAGAGCCTTTTTCTTTCATTTCAACTTCATAAACTTTCTGAAGTCTGCTTGATTCTTTTGTTTCACGGATGCTGTAGTCATCAATATCTATGCCTTCTTCATCCATTTCCTGTTCTATTACATAAGCGAACATTTCTCTTGTTGTGAACTGACCTTCCGGAATTTCAAAACAGTCATAAATCTGTTCATAGTTTTCTTCTGCAATACCTTCTATAAACTTTTCAACAACTTTCTTTGGGTCGGTTACGGTTTTTCCCACAAAATAAAATGCTGTGCAAAGAACAAGAACTGCCGCCACAGCAATAAGAATAATCTTATTCTTAAGGCTCATCGGTTTCTTTTCTTCGGTCTGCGGTGTAAATACTGCTTCTCCTGCAGTATACGGCTCTGCTTTAAATTCCGGTTTCGGTTCTTCCTGAACTGCCACAGTTTCAGCAGTGATTGGATTTCCACATTTTTCGCAGAATTTTGCATCATCCGCATTTGGAGCTCCACATTTTTCGCAGAACATAAATGAATCCCCCTTTTTGTTTATTCATATGTTTAAATTATACCAATAATTGCAGATTTTGTCAATCGCCAAAAGGCGAAAACACCGCCGATTGGCGGTGTTTTTCAGATATTTAAAAATCTTTTTATTTCATCAAGCTGTTTTTCCGCTTCCACGCGGCCCATTTCATATGCTTTCTGCAGTTTTTCGGGATTATGTTCAACCGCTCCGACATCAAGCTTATGTGGCGGACGGATAACATAAATCTCGCCCTTTTCTTCCAGCTCTTTTATGTACTGTAGGGTTTCGTTATATCTTTCGTGCCGTGTTTCAAGTGCTTTTATAAAGTTCGGATATTTTTTGTAAACAAGCTTAAGGAGCGGAAGCATTTTATTTTTCTTTTTCTCGTAATCAAGCGGCTGTGTAAGCACAACTACAACGCGGTCATATCCTAAACTTTGCATATGCTTAACCGAAATTGAATCCGCCATTCCGCCGTCAAGCAGGTTTCTGCCTCCTGCCTGCACAATTCTTGATGCACGAGGAAGTGATGCTGACGCTCTCATCCAGAGAAGGTCCTCATCATCGCCTTTTTCGCATTTATGATATACCGCCTTTCCGGTTTCAAGATCGGTACAGGTAACATAAAACTCTATCGGAGATGCCGCAAAGGTATCCGTATCAAATATATCAAGTTCGCGCGGAAGAGTGCGGTATGCAAAATCCACGCCGTACAAGTCACCCGTTGTAATAAGCGAGTGCAGGCTTACAAACCGTTTATCCCTGCAATATTTTTTGTTGTATCTTATAACTCTTCCAATCTGATGTGATTTGTAGTTACATCCGAAAGCCGCACCTGCAGATGTGCCTATTGCCCCATCAAAAGCAATATCCGCTTCCATCATAACATCAATGACGCCTGCGGTAAACATTCCGCGCATTGCGCCGCCTTCAAGCACAAGTCCTTTTTTCATATATACTGACTCCTGTCATTTTGATTATACTATAATAGTTTTTATTCTTTATTAACAATATCCTGAATTTTATTAAGATTCTCAATTTCATATGTAACAGGTATATTGAGAGTGTTCTCCTTATGTCCGGGATTAAACCAGCAAGTATCAATTCCCGACACGTATCCGCCTTTCATATCAGCAATAAGAGAATCGCCGATAATAAGCACTTCTTTTTTATTGGTTATCCCCAGTTTTTCAAAAACATACCTGAAATACTGTTCACTTGGCTTTTCAGCCCCAACATCTTCCGAAATGAAAATGGCATCAAAAATCCTGTCAAGTCCGGACATTCGAAGCTTCTTTTCCTGAGCCGTCTTTGTGCCGTTTGTAACAGCTGCCAACAGGCATTTTCCTTTATTTAGCATCAACATTTCTTCCGCATTTTCCATAAATTCTATATGGTCGCCAAGAGTCAGCTGATAATCCGCATTAAATGCCTCTGCCACTGTTGTATCAACACCGATACTGCCAAAAAACTCATGAAATCTTCCAATCAGAACTTCCTGTTTTGTTATTTCGTTTCTTTCAAGCATGCTCCAGTATTTTGCATTGATTGCAGAATACTGTCTCAACATCTCATCACTGCATTCGCCCAAATTATATTTATGAAACAGCGTTCTTATTGCATACGCTTCGGATGCCAGAAAATCAAGCACCGTTCCGTCTATATCCCACAACAAATATTTATACATTTGTTCTCCTTTATAAGTACCGTTCCTTACGGTTTAAGAATATTTTTTCATATATTATACTACAATCCAAAAACATTTTCAAGCTGTTTACAACATATTGGCACTTCATTTAATCAAAAACTCTTCCGACGCAAAAAAACATCTTGA
>JAFVVU010000312.1 GCA_017502065.1 Clostridia bacterium
AAGGTGCCAGTTGTTATCGCGGTCGAATTCGTAGCTGTGTCCGTAGATATAACAAATTCCTGCATAAGGATAGTTTTTATTGTTTTTGCGGTTAATAAATCTTTCTGCAATTTCCGGTGCGAATTTATGATGTCTGGTAGGTTCCCAGACGTAAAAATTCTTTGGTAATTGGAAATCAATTATATGTGCGCCTTTTCTGCAATAAGAAATACCGCTTCTTTTAATTTCTGAAATTACTTCGTCAGAAAACGATCCGAAAGGATACGACATTCCGCGTACAACATATCCGCATGCTTTTTCAAGCGTTTTACGGGTTTTGATAATTTCGTCAAAAACCGAAGAAGAGGAAAGGGAAATAAGCGGCTCGTGATTATGGGTATGTACCGCAACCTCGTGGTTTTTATAAAGCGACTTTATTTCATCAAAACTGATAAATCCGTCTGTATCAAACCACGAAGAAACAAGGAAAAAAGTTCCTTTTATCCCGTATTTATTGAATATTTCTACAAGACGGCGGTCGCTTATTGCGCCGTCGTCATATCCGGCTGTAAGCGCAAACTGGTTACCAAATGGAAAACGGTTATAATATATCATGTAAAATCACCTTAAAAATAAACAGTTTCTCCTGCCGGAATCTTAACTACATCGCTTTCTCTTGTAAGCCACACATCAATCCGGGACGGGTTATGAATAATGCTTTCGTCTGCCGCAATATGGAGATTTCTCTGCGCCATTACATAATCATATATTTCAATGTTTGTTGCATACCACACGTTATCTCGTCCGCCAACTGTTTTACAGAATTCTTCAATAAGTTCCCAGTTATCATTGTCATTAAACTCGTAGCTGTGTCCACATACATAGAAAAGAAGAGGCTGGGCTTTCGCGTCTGCATCAACTTTTGCCATAAACGGTTTTGCGGCATCAAGGCAAGCGTTGTGATGACAGGTAGGTTCCCATGTCATAAAGTTTGTCGGCAACTGATAGCCCATTGTGCTTGCAACCTTGCGGTTATATACTATGCCGCAGGTTTTAATAAGTTCAATTACCTTATCGCTATATACGCCGTAAGGGTAGGACATGCCGCGCACAACGTATCCGCAAAGCTTTTCAAGTGTTTTTCTGTCTTCAAGCACCTCGTGCATAACCGATATATCGGGAAGCTGGGTTAAGAACGGATGATGTGCACTGTGACAGGAAACCTCATGTCCTTCGTAAAGGGATTTCACTTCGTCTGCATTGATGTGGTCGTTAACTCCCAGAAATCCGGAATTGAGGTGGAATGTCCCTTTTATTCCGTATTTATTGAATATCTCAACAAGACGGCGGTCAGCGGTTCTGCCGTCGTCATAGCTCATTGTAAGAACAAATGCTTTTCCGTCTTTAAATCTGTTGAATTTTATCATAATAACGCCGCCTTTACTGCATTTTTCATAAGCATTGCAATTGTCATCGGACCAACACCGCCGGGAACGGGAGTGATTGCGCCGGCAACTTCTTTAACATTTTCAAAGTCAACATCTCCGCAAAGCTTGCCGTTTTCGTCTCTGTTCATACCAACGTCAATTACAACTGCACCGGGTTTTATCATATCCGCAGTTACAAATTTTGCCTTGCCGACAGCCGCAACAAGAATATCTGCACGACGGCAAACACTTTTAAGGTCAACTGTTTTTGAATGACAAATTGTAACTGTTGCATTTTTATGAAGAAGAAGCATTGCCTGCGGTTTGCCGACAATATTACTTCTTCCGATTACAACACATTCTTTTCCTGTCGGGTCAATACCTGCTTCGGCAATAAGCTCCATAACGCCTGCCGGTGTACAGGGGAGAAAATCAAAATCGCCAATCATGATTTTGCCAACGTTAACAGGGTGGAATGCATCCACGTCCTTTTCCGGCGGAATAGCCGCAATAACTGCCTTCTCATCAAGATGTTTCGGCAGCGGAAGCTGAACTAAAATGCCGTTTATCTGTTTTGAATCCGATAATGTTTTTATAAGGTCAAGAAGCTGCTCCTGAGTGGTTTCGGCGGGAAGAGCGTACTCTTCCGAATAAATACCGATTTCCTCACAAGCTTTCTTCTTGTTGTTTACATATACTCTGGAAGCAGGGTCATCGCCTACGATAACCACTGCAAGACCGGGGTTAATGCCTTTTTCCTTTAGCTCTGCCACCTGATTTTTGAGCTCCCCTTTTATTCTTGCTGAAACTTCCTTTCCGTTGATTATTTGTGCTGCCATTGTTATAAGCTCCTTTCCTTTCGGGACGAATTAAACATTCTTTCCCATACCCGATTAAATCTTCACGTCCGGCTTTTATAAGAGCCTTGCGCACAAGCGAAGCATTTTCGGGTTTTTTATATTGCAAAAGTGCACGCTGCATCTGCTTTTCTTCCGTAGTTTTTGCAACGTATACTTTTTTCATTGTCATCGGGTCAAGTCCCGTGTAGTACATACAGGTAGAAATTGTCCCCGGAGTCGGATAAAAATCCTGTACCTGCTGCGG
This sequence comes from Clostridia bacterium, assembly GCA_017502065.1. Classification (GTDB taxonomy): domain Bacteria; phylum Bacillota; class Clostridia; order RUG12999; family RUG12999; genus RGIG4103. The sequence continues at coordinate 2,511 of JAFVVU010000312.1, forward strand.
ATTAAGCCCCTCTTTTTTAAGATACAGTGCAAGGTTTCTTGCACTATGGAGGGTGCTTCCCGGATGGCTTGACATAAGATAGGGAACAAGATACTGTTTTTTGCCTATCTTTTCATTTATTTTATAAAACTTATCTTTAAACGCATTATAAACATTGTTTTTGGGTTTGCCCATCAGTGAAAGAACTTCGTCACATACGTGTTCCGGTGCAACCTTAAGCTGACCGCTTATGTGATGCTCGCAAAGCTCGTTAAAAAATTCGTCTGTTTTATCCGCCATTATATAATCAAACCTGAGTCCCGAACGGATAAACACTTTTTTTACGCCTTTTATCTTACGCAAGCTTCGAAGCAGCTCAAGATAATCCTTATGTGAAACCTTCATGTTCGGGCAAAGCTTTGGCGCCATACACTGCTTATTTGTGCAAACGCCATGCTCAAGCTGATGGTCACAGGCAGGGTCACGGAAGTTTGCCGTCGGACCGCCAACGTCGTGGATATATCCTTTAAAATCGGGATTCCATACAAACTTTTCGGCTTCTGTTATGATGGATTTATGACTTCTTGATTGCACCATTCTGCCCTGATGAAATGCAAGTGCGCAGAAATTACATCCGCCATAACAGCCTCTTGAACTGATTATGGAAAACTGCACCTCTTCAATGGCAGGAATACCGCCCATAGAATCATACATCGGGTGCCATTTTCGTTCAAACTTAAGTGCAAACACACGGTCAAGCTCAGTTCTTGAAAGCGGCATTGCCGGTTTGTTTGCAACAATATATTTACCGTCGTGCTTCTGCACAACAGTTTTTCCTTTTATCGGATTATGCTCGGTATACTGCAGACGTACGGATTCGGCATACGCCTTTTTTGATGAAGACACATCCTTGAATGACGGGCAAATTTCGTAATCGGTAAGCCCGTCTAAATTATCCGCAATATAAACCGTGCCGTCAATATATGTAAGCTGTTTTATGTCAAATCCGTTATTAAGAGCCTCTGCAACCTCGGTCAGAATTCGTTCGCCCATACCGTATATCAAAAGGTCGGCACCGCTGTCAAACAGTACACTGCGGCGAACCTTATCGTCCCAGTAATCATAATGCGCAAATCTGCGCAGTGACGCCTCAATTCCGCCTATGATTATCGGCACATCTTTGTATGCCTGACGAATGCGGTTGCAATAGGAAATAGTTGCCCTGTCAGGTCGAAAGCCTGCCTTTCCACCGGGAGAATACGCGTCATCATGACGTTTTTTCTTTGCGGCGGTATAGTGTGCAACCATTGAATCTATATTACCTGCTGAAACAAGAAACCCAAGTCGGGGACGTCCGAAACGTTTGAAATCTTCGGCGTTGTCAACACGCGGTTGGGGGAGAATTGCCACCTTAAAGCCTTTACTTTCAAGCACTCTTGATAAAATTGCGCATGCAAAGGACGGATGGTCAACATATGCATCTCCGGTTACAAACACAAAATCGGGTGCATCCCAGCCAAGTAAATCTATTTCCTGTTTCGTAACGGGAAGAAAATTACTGTTCATTTTCTCGCTCCATCATTTCATTGAATTCCTGTCTTGTCATCTGAAGTGTACGCGGTTTGTTACTTCCGTCATATGTGGAAATAACACGTTTTTTGTCAAGTATATCAATAAGTCTGCCGGCACGGGCATAACCTACTTTAAGACGTCTCTGAATCATTGATGCGGAAATCTGACCAAGCTCAAATGCAATTTCTGCCGCTTCAACAAAAAGGTCGTCGTGGTCAGCGCCGTTATCACTTGAAGAGCTGCTACCGCCACCTGCGGAGCTTACTTCAATTGTTTTAAGAACGTCGTTATTATATTCAGCAGTTGTCTGATTTTTTACAAAGTTTACAAGCGATTCAACGTCCGTATCGGAAACAAATGCACCCTGTACACGGTTGAGTTTGGATGCACCTGAAAGCATCATAAGCATATCACCCTTACCCATAAGCTTTTCTGCACCGCCGCCGTCAAGAATAGTTCTTGAGTCGATTGCACTTGAAACTGCAAATGAAATACGTGACGGGATATTTGCTTTGATAAGGCCGATAATAACGTCAACAGACGGACGCTGTGTTGCAAGGATAAGATGCATACCTGCGGCTCTTGCTTTCTGTGCAAGACGGCAGATATAATCCTGAACTTCGTTTGCCGCAACCATCATAAGGTCGGCAAGCTCGTCGATTATGATTACAATCTGCGGAAGTGCTACTGCGTTTTCATCGTTTGCAGTAAGCTTTTTATTATATCCCTCAAGGTCACGAATGCCAAGCTCTGCAAATTTCTTGTATCGGTCTTCCATTTCGGAAACCGCCCAGTAAAGAGCACCGGCCGCTTTTCTCGGGTCTGTTACGATAGGAACAAGAAGATGCGGAATTCCGTTATATACGCTAAGTTCAACAACCTTGGGGTCAACCATAACAAGCTTGACTTCCTGCGGAGTTGATTTATATAAAATGCTTGTAACGATTGTGTTTATGCACACACTCTTACCGGAACCTGTTGCACCGGCAATAAGAAGATGCGGTGTTTTTGCAATATCCATAACAACGGTATTGCCGTTGATGTCTTTACCAACTGCAACTGCAAGCTTGGAAGAATGATTTTTGAATTCGGGCGATTCAATAATACTGCGGAGATATACTGTGGAAATTGAATCGTTTGAAACTTCAACTCCAACATATCCTGGCAGAACTTCAATTCGCACATTGTTTGCAGGAAGACGAAGTGCAATATCCTGGTCAAGTGCAGTAATTTTGGTTACTTTAATACCCGGTGCGGGAACAACCTCGTATCTTGTTACGCTTGAACCGCGTGTAATATTTGTAACCTTAACATCAATACCGAAGCTTGCAAAAATCTCAACAAGACGTGCGGCATTGGCCTTAAGCTGGTCAATTTTTCCGCCTGTATGTACTTTTGGTCCTTCGTAAAGAAGGTCGGGAGTCGGGAATATATATTCCTGTATAATCGGCGGAGTTTCAATTTCTATGGGTATCATAGAATTGTCTTCATCATCTGACGGTTCCTGTTCCGGTTCAGGAGCGGAAACAGGCTCCTCTTCGGGCTTGTCCTCATTTTTATCGTCAAGAGTATCGTTAATAACAACATCATCGGTCATCCAGGTATATGCTTCAAGCTCTTCATCGGGTTCATCGTCTTCACCTGTATATACTGACTGTTCTTCAAATTCCTCTTCAAGAGATTTTGCCGCCTGTTTTTCTTCCTTGCGGGTCTGCTTATATTCGGCAAAGCCTTCTTTTGCTTTTGATGTAACCTTACCAAAAAGTTCGGTTACGGAAATTTCAAAAATAATAACTACAATTGCGGCAAGAATAATCAAAAGAACAATAGCCGCACCTACAAATCCGATAAGAGAAATGAACAGTTCGATAATCGAGCCGAAAATACCGCCACCGCCACCGCTCTGCGCAATTTCAAAACTGCGGATAACACCTTCAAACGCGTTATCGGGATTAAGACGGTAAATGAAATGATTAATCATGGAAAAAACAACGGGACAAAGACCGATTGTCCATATTTTTGCTTTGGATTTATTGCTGTTGTCAAGCAGCGACATTGCCGCACAGGCAATAAGAACAACGGGCAGTGCGTATACCACATTGCCGAAAAGTCCGCGCAGTGTATCCGTAATGAAACGGCCTATAATGCCGCCTCCGGAAAACCATATGCTTATAATAAAAAATATTCCAATTCCCACGCTGATAAGGGGGAGTAATTCCTTTTTAACACCGGACTGCTGTTTGCCGGAGGTTTTTGCAGAAGTTTTTGCTTTTTTTCTAACAACTTTTTTTGCCATTTGGAAAAAGTCCTTTCAAAATAGTATATATAATAACATTATATCATATAAATTATAAGATTTCCATAGCTTTTTCAAATTTTTTGAAAATGGCGGTATACTTGACTTTTACGGCGTAATATTATAAAATATACGTATATGAATTTTGTTTTGTAAAACTATTTTGGAGGATGGCATATGTCAGCTAAATCAATGGGTCAGTCAGTTGCCAAAGGTTCGGCAATTTTACTTATAGCAAACCTGATGGTTAAAATAATAGGCGCGTGTTTCAAAATTCCGCTTCAGCACCTTATAGGTGATGAAGGAATGGGCTATTTCAATGCGGCATATAACATATATTCAGGACTTTTTATTGTTGCAACGGCAGGTCTTCCGGTTGCAGTTTCAAAAATGGTGTCTGAAAGTATGGTGCAGGGTAATTTGCGCTAAACAAAACGTATATACCACACGGCATATGCGATTTTTCTTGCCATAGGCATTATCGGCAGCGGTGCGCTTTTCCTGTTTGCTGATAAATGGGCGGCAACAACCAAATTTGCAAACTCCAACATTGCAGTTATGGCAATTGCTCCGTCAATCCTTTTTGTATCGATGATGAGTGTTTACCGTGGGTTTTTCCAGGGCATGTCAAACATGGTTCCAACGGCAATAAGTGAGGTTGTTGAAGCTTCCGGCAAACTTATTATAGGATATGTGCTTGCATATCTTCTTCTTGATAAAGGGCTTCATATTGCGGCATCAGGTGCAGTACTCGGTGTAACTGCAGGCTCTCTTATGTCGCTCATAATTCTTGCACTTATTCATGCGAAAAAGAAAAAATCTATTTACGAAAATATAGAAGATACAAAGGATCCGGCTCCTGTAAAAACAATACTTAAAAAATTGCTTATGATAGCAATTCCGGTAACTATAAGCGCATCTGTGTTTACACTTACCAATATGATAGATACTGTTCTTATCGGCAGAAATCTTGACAGTATAAAACACCTTATTTCCGAAAGTCCGGTTGTTCTTTACGGAAGATATACAAGTAAAGCGGTTGTTCTTTATAATATGCCGCCAACACTTGTAATGTCGCTTTGCCTGGCACTTGTCCCTGCAATTGCAAGAGCGTTTGTCGTAAAGGATACAAAAACTGTAAGAGTAACAACAACACAGTCACTTAAAGCGGCATATGTCTTTGCACTTCCGTGTGCAGTGGGCCTTGGTACACTTGCAAGCCCCATACTGAAAATTCTGTTCAAAACAGATGATGCGGCACTTCTGCTTCAGCTTATTGCACCGGCAGTTGTGTTTGTTTCAATGGTTCTTGTAACAAATGCAATTCTGCAGGCAACAGGGAATGTTCTTGTGCCTGTTGCAAACATATTTGTAGGTGGCATTGCAAAGGTTATAATAAACTATGTTCTTGTAAGCAACCCGGCAATAAACATAAACGGGGCTCCAATCGGAACAACCGTGTGCTATTTTATCTATATGTTTTTAAACCTTATATACATCAGGAAAGTAACAAAAGCGGATATAGGAATTAATTTCTGGATAAGACCGCTTCTTGCAGCTGTTGTTATGGGCGTAGTGGCATACTTTGTTTACGGCGTATTAAACGGAATTCTCGGCGACAGCTTTATGATTACAATTGTTAATTTTGTAATTGCCGGCGGATGTTCGGGAATTGCATACCTGCTTACACTTCTCGTTTTCGGCGGAGTTTCAAAAGAAGATATTCTTTCTTTCCCGAAAGGCGAAAAAATAGCAGAAATTCTTACTAAATTTAAACTTTTAAGGGGATAATATGGATAAGAAATATACATTTGCGGAGCTTAGCGATATAGTGGCACGGCTTCGTGCGCCGGGCGGATGTCCGTGGGACAGAGAGCTTAAAATAGAAGATATGAAAAACTACGTCATGGAAGAATCCTATGAGGTTATAGATGCCATTGACGGACCAAGGGAAAGCCTTGCCGATGAGCTTGGTGACCTGCTTCTTCAGATAATGCTGTTATCGCAGATTTGCAGCGAAGAAAAAAGCTTTGATGTAAATGATGTTATAACAATGATATCGGAGAAAATGATACGCCGTCATCCGCACGTTTTCGGAGATGTCAAAGCTGACACAAGTGAACAGGTGCTTAAAAACTGGGATAAAATCAAAAGCGGCGAAAAGCATATGTCAACAGTAACGGACCGTCTTAAAGATGTAACAAAAACCCTGCCGGCACTTCTTAAAGCGGAAAAGGTGCAAAACCGTGCTGCAAAAGTAGGTTTTGACTGGGATAATATTGAAGACACGCTTAAAAAACTTGAGGAAGAAGTGGCGGAGCTTCGCCAGGCGGTTGAAAATAAAGACGAAGAAAACATTTTTGAAGAAATGGGCGATACTCTTTTTGCGGCAGTAAACGTTTCGAGGTTTGCACGCGTAAACCCCGAGCTTGCACTTGGCGGAGCAATAAATAAGTTTGTAAACCGGTTTGAATATGTTGAAACAAAAGCAGCCGCAGAGGGTAGAAATCTTGAAGAAATGACCCTTTCCGAAATGGACAAGCTTTGGGATGAAGCAAAGGAAAAGGGCATAAAATAAGCAAAAACCGCCATTTTATTGTGCAATTTCAATAAAACTAAGGGTACAAAACATTAAAAATGACGATTTTTCGCATAAAAAAAGGATTTTCAATATTTAATATAGAAAATTAATACATCACAATTTTAAGGAGGAAAAGAACTATGAATAAGGCAGATTTAGTAGCAAGCATTGCTGCAAAAGCTGGACTCACAAAAAAAGATGCAGAAGCTGCATTAAACGCAGTAGTAGCTTCCATCGAAGAAGCATTAGTTAAAGGAGATAAAGTAGCTTTAGTTGGTTTCGGTACATTCGAAACAAAAACACGTGCTGCAAGAACAGGTATCAACCCGCGCACAAAACAGGCTATCAAAATCCCGGCTTCTAAAGTTCCTGCTTTCAAAATCAGCAAAGCTTTAAAAGACAAAGTAGCTGGCAAATAATTTAACTTACTATATAAGGGCAGAAAAAGCGCATTTTTCAGAATGTGCTTTTTCGGTCCTTATATTTTTTTCGGAGGAACAATGCGAATAGACAAATACCTTAAGGTTTCAAGGCTTATTAAAAGAAGAACAGTTGCAAACGACGCCTGCGAGCAGGGTCGTGTTATGATAAATGACAGGCCCGCAAAACCCGGCGACCGTGTAAAAGAAGGCGATATCATCACAGTTACCTTTGGTGATAAGGTGCTGAAAGCGCGTGTTGAACGAATTACTGAACATGTGCGTAAAGAAGAAGCCGGTGAAATGTACAGTATAATAAATGAATAAGAAAGCGCAAACCCATTTCTTACATTTTTCAAAATAAAGAAACAATCATTTGACATATAAGATGTCAAATGATATAATAAATACAACAAAAATGATTTTGGGGTTTGCGCGATGTAAAAAGGAGGGTCTCTATGAGTAAGAAGGGCTGGATTATACTCATCATTATTATTGGAGTTATATGGTATATGAATTCGGACTATGTCGGTCATAAAACACCGACTAATAAGCCGGTAACAGGAGGTAGCGAGACAGGAAATCCCGGAAATGGTATTAAATTTCCTACGCCTGTGTTCACAGTGCCGCCAGTGTCTTGCTCAAGCTGCAATGGGGGAGGCAGATGTAAATACTGCGCAGGAACCGGCATGGATGATTTTGAAACGAGAATGAAGGGAAAGATGGTCCGCTGTAAAATGTGTTCAGGTTCAGGGGCATGCGGCATGTGCCAAGGAGACGGAATAGTTAACAAATAAAATAAATAAAAACCATAACTGTTTTTGAACGGTTATGGTTTTTTGTATTTATACAAGATAAGCCATTAATGCCATGCGACCGGTGTCTGCGCCAAGTCCACGATGGGAGAAAAATTTATCCGTATTACATACGGTGCAAAGTCCGGAAATAAATATATTTTCTTCTTTTAATCCTGCGGAAACGAGTATTTCCGTATTGGCACGCCATAAATCTATGTATGCCTTATCGTTTTTATATTCAATGCAGGAAGAAAGTCCGTTTGATTCAAACTCTTCGGCAACCTCAAGTCCCGTTTCAAAATGGCACTGCCCGATTGATGGACCTATTGCTGCACGAATTTCTGATGCATCTGCACCAAACCGTGTTTCCATTATTGCGGCGGCATTTGCCGCAATCCCGGCAACTGTGCCACGCCAACCGGCGTGCACACAGGCAATACAGGAGGCATCTTTTGAATACAGAAGTACAGGTACACAGTCGGCATAAAAAACCACAAGGGGAATGTTTTTCACATTCGTCACAAGCCCGTCTGTATCACGGATGTCGGACGGTAGATACAGCCCCTTTCCGGCATCCTCTTCCGTAACAATTTTTATGTTTGCCGTGTGTGTCTGGTGAGACAGCACGGTTTTTGTATAATCTGCGCCAATAGCAGCACAAACGGTTTTATAATTATTTATTAAATTTTCGCGGCTGTCAGGCCGGTTTATCCCCATATTGAGTGAGGAAAGAGCCCCTTCTGAACATCCGCCGTTTTTGGTTGTAAAAATATGACTTATGCCGCCAAGCGCATCAATTTCGTCACATTTAATACCAATTTCATTTATATTTGAAAAACTCATATTATTTCAGCTCCACAATGGTAACGCCGGTATCGCCCTCGCCAAGTCCGCCAAGACGGAAGCTTTTAACGGCCTTGTTTTGTTTAAGTAGGTCGTGAACGGCTTTTTTAAGTGCGCCTGTGCCTTTACCATGAATAATTGAAAATGTTTTAAGGGAAGAAAGCACCGCATCGTCAATAAACTTATCAACAGTAACTGTAGCGTCATATGCATACATTCCGCGAAGGTCAAGCTCGGTTTTTATGCTCATAGACTTACTTGCAACACCGCTTCTGCCGCTTAAAATTTTCTGTCCCATTTTCTTGTGTGAGGTATCTTTTATTATCTTTATTTCGGAAACATTAACCTTGGTTTTCATAATACCGATCTGCACCTGAAGATCCCCCGATTTATTGGGCAATGATGCAACAGTTCCTGTTTCCTGCATGGAAAGAATTTCAACCTCCATACCAAGCTTTATATCTTCAATTCGTGTTTTTGATTTCACATATTCATTTTTTAAAGATACATTATTATCATTGCTTTTTTTGCGAAGCTGTTCACGAAGCTTTCGCATTTCTTCCAAAGAATCCGCATTTGTAATTTCCTTGGAAAGCCTGCGGATTTCCTTGATAAGCTCATCGGTTTTGTCATTTGCGCTCTGAATAATTTCTTTTGCTTCGCGGCGCGCATTATCAATAATGCCCTGACGTTTTTTCTCAAGCTCGGCGGAAGCATTTTTAAGCTCCGACTTTAATTTTGCAGACTGTGCTTTTAATTCCTGCGCCTCTTCATAAGCCTCGCGCGCCTCTTCACGTTTAGTCTGAAGTTCGGTAATAATATCTTCAAACCGCACGCTTTCCGAGCTCATTCGTGCACCGGCTTTTTCGATAATACTGTCGTAAAGTCCAAGACGCTTTGAAATTGCAAAAGCATTACTTTTACCCGGAACACCGATTAAAAGACGGTATGTTGGTTTAAGTGTTGCAACATCAAACTCGCAGGACGCGTTTTCAACACGAGGTGCCGACACGGCATAAAGCTTAAGCTCGCTGTAATGTGTTGTTGCAAGGGTTATTGCACCCATGGATTTAATATATTCAAGAATTTCAATAGCAAGCGCCGCGCCTTCATCGGGGTCTGTGCCTGCACCAAGCTCATCAAAAAGGGCAAGCGCACCGGGCGAAATATTATTGAGAATATCCACAATATTCACCATATGTGCGGAAAAAGTACTAAGACTTTGTTCAATACTCTGTTCATCACCGATATCAGCAAAAATACAGGTGTAAACCGGCATACAGCTGCCGATTTCGGCGGGGATTGCAAAACCGGACTGGCACATAAGTGCAAAAAGACCAACAGTTTTAAGGGTTACGGTTTTACCACCGGTATTGGGACCGGTAATTACAAGAGTATCAAAATCTTTACCAAGATGTATGCTTACAGGAACAACGCTATCCGCATTTATAAGCGGATGACGTGCACTTTTTATTGATAAATATTTTTCTTCGTTTAATATAGGGATGTTTGCGCGGATGCTTCTGCCAAATGCCGCTTTTGCAAAAAGTGTATCAAGCGTTATTACTGCATTGTAGTTTTCGCTAAGAGCCCCCGAAACTTCGCCAACGCGCGCAGAAAACTCGGCAATAATACGTTCAATTTCACGTTTTTCGGCAACGGCAAGCTCGCGCAGCTTATTATTGATTTCAACAGCTGCCGCAGGCTCAATAAACAGAGTTGCTCCGGTTGATGAAGAATCGTGCACAATACCCGGCACGGAAGATTTATGCTCACTCTTTACGGGTAGAACATATCGGTCGCCGCGCATTGTAATAATCGGGTCCTGCAGATATTTTGCCGCCGAAGAGAGCATACCGTTAAGGACGTCTTTTATTTTAGCCTGAAGTCTACCTGCCTGACGGCGAAGTGCCGCAAGCTCAGGGCTGGCAGAGTCGGCAAGAGTTTCTTCGTTTATAATTGAATCTGTAATATCACGTTCAAGGTCACGGTGAATGGATATATTCCCGCTTATTTCGGTTAAAAGAGGGAACCTTTCAGCATCGTCCATATATTTTAAAATCTGTCTTGACATGCGAAGAAGAACGCCGATATTTATAAGCTCGGAAAGGGAAAGAGTGCCGCCCATTTCACAGCGTTTCATTGCGGCTGTAATGTTTTTAACCGGTGCGGCAGGAAGATTGCCGTGCATTGCAATCATGCTCATTGCCTGACTTGTCAGTTCAAGTAAGTGTTTTACTTCATCAAACTCAAACGACGGCACAAGCGACAAAAGCTTTGACTTTGCGTCAGCCGTAGCGGCATAGCTTGCCGCCATATCAAGTATTTTGTTATATTCAAGTGATTTAAAAACCTTCTCGTTCATTTTTGCCCTCTTCTCCGTATATAACAAATCCATACGGATTTAATGTATCAGTATATTCACCGTTAAGCATATCATAAATCCGCGTAAAAAGCAAGTGGGGAGAAGAACTTGCATTTGCAGCAAGTGTAAGACTGCCCGTTTCGTCATATCTTTTAAAGATAAAAATACCGTTTGCGGCATATTCGGTTTTATATAATCCCTCTTTAAATACGGGACTATTTTTACGAAATTTTATTATTTTTCTGTAATGGGAAAGAATATCCGTATTTTCTTTTCCCCAAGGGAAAAATTTTCGGTTAAACGGGTCTATAAGCCCCTGCATTCCGGCTTCGTCGCCGTAATATATTGACGGAACGCCCGGCAAAAACATCTGGAGAAATGATGCAAGTTTAAGTCGCCGTACCGCAAAAGAATATTCTTCTTCCGATAACGAAAACTCCGCCATTTCGGTTTTTGAACTAAAGGTTTTATCGCTGCCGAGAACGGTCAGAATACGCTCGGTGTCGTGCGTGCCGATAATGTTCATAAGACAGTTTATAACAGGCGGAGGATAGTTTGTCATGATTGTTTCAATGCATGCCTTAAGTCCCCCGGCATCACCAAACTTAACAAAATTTATAATAGCAGAACGAAGAGGATAGTTCATAACAGAATCAAGCTGACTACCAAGAAGATAGTGCCGCCTTTTTCCGTAAGCAATTTTGTTTGATGCATCCTCCCACACCTCGCCAATAATTAAGCTTTCCGGGTCTGCACCCTTTGCGGCAATGCGGATATTATCAAGCATCGGGTCGGTAAGCTCGTCGGCAACATCAAGCCGCCACGATGAAACACCCTTCGATTGCCAGTGCGTCAGCACATTTTTTATAAATTCAATATAAGTCGGTTCATTTTTATTTACCGTAGGAAGAGTTGAAATTCCCCACCAGCAGTCATAATCATTACGGCTACGGATGTTATACCAACTGCGGTATGGGGAGGATTCGCTCTGGTATGCACCCACAGAATCATAATTTCCGTATTTGTTAAAATATACGCTGTCGTCGCCGGTATGGCTGAAAACACCGTCAAGGATTATGCGGATGCCCCGTTTTTTTGCCTCTTTGCAAAGGGAAACAAGGTCAGCCTCCGTGCCGAACATCGGGTCAATTTCAAGGTAGTTACCTGTATCATATTTGTGATTGGAAAAGCTTTTGAAAACCGGACTTAAATATATGGCACTTACACCGAGTGAAGAAAGATAATCAAGCTTATCTTCGATTCCCTTTAAATTGCCGCCGAAAAAATCGTTATTTTTTACAATGCCGTTTTCGTCAGGTAAAAAAAGGGGAGTATCATCCTTGTTTTCATGAAAAATGGCGTCATCGCGGACAGGTGTATCACCACTTCGGCAAAACCGGTCCACCATTATATGATAAATAAGTCCGCCGTAAATCCAGTCGGGCGTTGTAAAGCTTTTGTCATACACGGTAATCTGCCCGCCGTCAAGTTCGAAAATATCAGTTTTAAATTTAAAAAAATAAAGTCCGGTTTCGGGGGTAAATACCGTTTTATATATGTCAAAGCCTTTTTCAAACAAAACCCATTTCATCGGGAAATGCTCATTTTCGGTACAAAAGGAGGGATTATGTGCCGACCTGCGCTCTATTTTAAGATATATGGAAACAGGGGTGCCGCTTTTGACGGCACCCTCAGGAATTCGGTAGTATTCGTACATCATATTTGTTTTATCCGCCATATTTTTCCGGCGTATTCGCTAACGCTTCTGTCGGCCGCAAAACCACCTGCATTTGCAATATTGAGAAGACTGCGGCGGTTCCAGCCCGGTTTATCTTTATACATATTAGTCATATGATGGTATACCATTGCATAATTTCCAAAATCTGCAAGACACATATACGGGTCGGGCATACCGCGTTCGCCCTTAATAAGATAATCGTAAATATCCTTGAATGAATATCCGTAAAATCCTGGGATAAGGCTGTCTACAGCCTTTTTAAGTGCAGGATTCTGAGCA
>JAFVVU010000313.1 GCA_017502065.1 Clostridia bacterium
GGCGCAACTTCCCCGGTAAACTCAATATTATCTACATATCCTACTGTACCGTCATACATACGAACGCAAAGCTGCGCACCTACAGTTCTTTCAGGAGCTATCATTTCATGTTCATATTTATGCCATTTTTTATCAATACTTGTAAACCCTATTCTTTCTCCGTTGCCACCATCATATTTAATTGTAGCTCCTGCAGAATCACGGAAATAAATGTCCACTGTTCCTGTTTTCACACCTGTCACAGCATCAATACGTGCATAAAATGTAACCTTATATTTGCTTCCCGGCATAAGACCCGAAATAAGCTGCGAAACCATTTTACCGGAGCTTGCGCCGGTTTCGCCTTTCATATAAATACTGTGTTCGCCATCTTTTGCTTTATCGGAAATTTCAACATGCTCGCCCATTTTTGTAACCGAGCTTAAATTCCATTTATCCGGTTTCCCGTCGGCTGTAAGCTTTTCAAAGCTGCCGTTTGCAGCAAATGATGCAATCTGAACTTCAGGTTCATCGTTTTTTGCCGCAAGTACGCCCACGCTGGAAAAAGCAGCAAGTACAATACTGATTAAAAGTAAAATCGAAAATAGTTTTTTCATAATGTGTCCTCCCTGTTAAATTCACAGATATATATCTGCAATTTAATTATAAACTACATTACCTATTCAAATCAACGACGATTTGACGTTTTTTTCTTGTTTGAAAATATTGCATATTTTCATCCTTTATATTTTGTGCAAAAAAGAGAAAATCATATATGTTGATTTTCTCTTAAAGCTTTCTTATTTTTTCTCTATCATGACCGCAATCGGCGGACAGTTCGGTCTGTTGACGTAGTCAAGCACAAGTACTGTATAGGCTTTATAGTCAATGGTTTTTATCCATTCCATAAGTGCGTTTTTTTCTTCAAAACCGGAATCGCCGCCGTAATATACGCCAATTGAAATAAGTCCGCCCGGCGATAGCAACGACATAGACTGTTCAATTGCTTTTTGGGTAGTTGCAAATTTTGTTGCAATACTGTGGTCACCGCCGGGAAGATAGCCAAGATTAAACATAACCGCATTTACGGGTTCTGTAACATATTTTTCAATATTATGATGCCCGTCATTTATGAGAACTACCCTTCCCAACACGCCCTCTTTTTCAAGAAGTGCCGCCGTGTTTTCAACCGCCTGTTTTTGTATATCAAATGCAAAAACTTTTCCTGTTTCTCCCACAAGATTTGCAATAAAAAGCGTGTCGTGTCCGTTTCCCATTGTTGCATCAATAACCGTATCTCCTTTTGATACGGCTTTTTTGATATATTCATGTGTTATTTTAAGTGTGCTGTCAGGTATAATCATAGCGTTTCCTTTCAAAAAAATTAATTTTAAAAACGAATAAAATAAAAAAAACTGCTCACAATATAGTTCGGGTGATGAAAATGAGCAATAACAACAATAACAATAATAACAAAGCTCAGGATAAAAGAAACGATCAGACAAACAACAAAAACAATCAGTCATCAAATAACAAAAACGAACAGTCAAACAATAACAGCAGAAATAACGACTGCAAATAAACGTTTATCCGATCTTTTATGACAAAAAGTGTTTGTCATAAATCCCATATTTAAAAAGCGTAAGGCGTGATGCCTTACGCTTTTTCTTTATTTAATAATTAGTCAAGCAGTCCTTCTATATCAAGTTTGTGAAGGTTGTAGAGAATCTGTGCTGCTTCTGCACGTGAAATCTGATCTTTCGGTCTGAATGTTCCATCCGGGTTACCCTGGAGAATTCCCATTCTTGTAAGGTATGCGATGTACGGAACTGCATATGCTTCTGTATCAGCAGCATCTTTATACATGCTTATATCTGTATCTGTCGGATTGTCAATGTGTCCCATTGTTACAAGTGAACGAACAACGAGAGCAGCCATTTCTTCTCTTAAGATAATACGTTCCGGTTCATAAAGTGTATTATCTTCGTTTACACCAAGAAGCACACCGTGGTCTTTACCGATACGGCAAGCATCTCTGTAGTAATCTACATCAATATCATCAAATTCTGCTGTTGCATCAGATTCAAGTTCGAAGATACGAACCATAAGAAGAGCAACGTCACCACGTTTTACGCCCATGTCCGGTGCATAAGTTGTGTCTGTAACACCAAGAACTATTCCTTTATATGCAAGGTAGTTGATTGCTGTTTCTGCCCATTCGTATCCGCCAAGGTCAGTAAACTTATCAAAATCTTCCGGAGCTTTCGGATCTTCATCTACCGGCGGCTGCGGATCTACAGGTGTTGTTTCTTCTTTCCATTTAGCATATATTGTTACATTTCTTGTGATTGCTTTGTCAAAATCAAACGGTACTTCAAATGCAGAATCTGCATACCAACCGTCGAATACATAACCTTCTTTTGTTACAGTCGGAGCTGTAAGTTTATCTCCACGATTTACTTTAATCGGAGCAACTTCACTTCCACCATTTGTATTAACAGTTACTGTGTATGATGATGGAGCTGTCGGGCCACTTGGAACAATTGTAGCTGTGTAAACAGTATTATGTGTATCTGTTCCGGAATATGTAGCTACGAATGAACCTGATGTAAATGCAACAGTTGTACTACCTGTAAGTGTTACTGTTACAGGATATGTTCCTGCTGATGCATAGGAAACAACATCATCAAGTGTAAATGTAATATCAGCAAGAGTTGCGTTAACATCAGCAGCAAGAGTTGATACTGGTGTTGAGCCTGTAAAGCTGATTGTAAGGCTGTTTGTTCCCGGAGTTCTTGAAACTTCAGTAAATGCTGTGCCTGAAGTTAATGTTCCTGTTGTATTTGCTGTAATATCCTGTGCAAAAGCAGTGCCTGCCGGATATTCAATAGTTACGTCAACATTAGTTGTTGCTGTTGCACTATTGAATTCTGTTTGTGCTTCAGTATCTCCTCCAAAAGCAGATGTAATTGTGTTTGCACTGAAAAGCTGTCTTACCGGGCCCATGTTAAGAGTTGTTTTGTAGTTAACTCCTTCTGATGCCAAAGATGTTATTGCAAGATCGTCAGCAGCATATGTACCACTTGCACTTCTGCCTGCTTCAACCGTTACTGCAAGTGAAATAGGCATTGGGTTTGCTACGTCACTTGCTGTAAGATAGCTGTTTACTGTTGCTGCCGAAACCGCTGTAAACATTGATAAAACCAGCATCAACGCTAATACAACGCTTATAAATTTTTTCATTATCTCTCCACTCCTTGTATAATTTTACATATTAATAATCATATTATAACACATTAATTTTCACTTGGCAATAGCTTTTTAATTTTTTTTCAAATATGGCCTAATTTCATCAGCGTATTTATATGCAATTTGCATACATTCGCTGAGCTGTGCCGACGTAAGCCGGCTTCTTGCAATTGACATAAGTTCACTTTTGGTCTTTGCATCAAGTCCTTTTGCAACCATTGCCGAATAATGACTTATTTCCTGTGAGCTGAAATTTGACAGCACAATAGCTATGATTCGTTCTCTGTCGCTGTAGCTTACCATACCACTCATTTTTGATATAAGCGCTGAATCCTTCATAACCTCTTTTATAACCTCTTTTTCAGTCATTTGCTCAGGTGGTTTAGGTTCATCCGGATTTTCTTCCGGAGGAGGCGTCGCTTCTCCAAACGGCTCTTCCGGAGTTGCAGATGTTTCAGCAGAATCAGCGATGCTTGCTATTCCTTTTTCAAAGAACCTGTCAAACGCATAATTTACAGCATAATATTTACCTATAAAAAATCCGGCAACTGCAAGAACGACAAGTGCTATTGCTATAATAATAAAAATTTTCGTACGTTTTTTCAATCTTATATTTCCTCCTTAATCCATTTAAGCAGTTTTTCTTTTTTGTTCTCATGAGGATTTTCCCACACCCATTCCTGAAGTCTGGAAATCACCTGTCCGGTTTGCACTCCGGTTATTCCCATTTCCATAAGGTCTGTTCCGCCAATTTCCAGATCACGAACAAAAACCGGATGCTTTTCAACAAGTATTTTCTGCAGCTCTGTTTTATACTGCATACTGTTTACGTATGTAAGCAGCTGTGCGCATTTCATTCCGTTTTTATTTATGTATTTTTTTATATCAATCGGATTTTCAATCCCCAGTCCTGCCATAAGGCTTTCCGTTGTTTTTATTATTTCGCCGCTGAACCGGAGTTCTTTAAGGAATGCCGCTGCGCCGTCATTCATTATGATAGCAAAACGAAGCGGTGTTATTTTCGGCAATTCCACAAGTTTTTTTAAAGCAGAAAAATCAATTGCTTTGCTATTTTCAGCAATGTGGTTTATAAGTCCTGTTTCAAAGAGAAGCAATGCTTTTTCGGAAAAATCTCCCAAAACGGTTTTTTCAAACTCAACCGCAATTCGTTCATTACTTATTTTTTCTGCAAGATGTGCATTTTTCTGTATTGCCGCAAGTGTTTTTTCTTCAATTTCAAATCCAAGTGTTGCCGCAAATCTTATCCCTCGCGCCATCCGCAGAGCATCTTCGGAAAACCGTTTGTCAGGCTCGCCTACACAGCGGATTATTTTGTTTTCGATATCCTGTTGTCCGCCAAAATTATCGACAAGTCCTCTCGACGGATTATATGCCATTGCATTTATTGTAAAATCACGTCTTAACAAATCTTCATTAATGTCGGCAACAAACTCAACCTTATCAGGATGACGCCCATCATTATACCCTTTTTCACACCGGTATGTTGTAACCTCCGCCGTTATTCCTTCTTCCGCAACGGTTACTGTCCCGTGATTTATTCCCGTGGGATAGGTTTTTTTAAATATTTTCATAATATCTGCCGGAGAAGCGTTTGTTGTAATATCAATATCGCCCGGAGTTTTTCCCATAAGCACATCGCGCACACATCCGCCGACGAAATATGCTTCAAACCCCGATTTTTCAATTTTTTCAATTATTTTAAGTCCGGCATCCGATATTATCATTTCTTATTATTTCCTTTGTCAATTGATAAAATAAAGTTACACAAATCTGAAACGGCATTTGGTTTTGCCATACGCAAAAGTGCAGTCATAAGCTCATCTCTTCGCACATCATTATTATAAAAAATATTGATTGCACTGCCAAGTCCGTACAAATTCCACACATAAAGTGCAACCCCGTTGTTAACAAGAAATTCAACGTTTCTGTCTTCCTGACCGGGTATCGGGTCAACAAGTATCATCGGCAGGTTTTTTGTCATGCTTTCAGTAACTGAAAGTCCGCCCGGTTTTGTTATGATACAATCTGCCGCATCCATAAATTCATCAACATTATTTACAAATCCGTATACATGGAACTTATGTTTAAGGTCTTTTTCAAGTATCATTTCTCTTGCTTTGACATTGTTACCGCAGACAACTGCCACTTCGTAATCAATATCACATCCGTCAATCTCATCAATTATGGCATCAAGATTACCGTATCCCATACTGCCCATCATTACAAACAGTACATTTTCTTTGGTAAATCCAAGTTTTTTTCTTGCGGCTGCTTTATCGCCTTTTACAGTAAATTTTTTATCTGTTGGTATTCCGAAAGGCAGCAGTTTTTCTTTTGATATACCCTTTTTCTCCGCAATATAGGAAAGACTTTCATCCGCAGTTACATAATAATCAATATCTGTTGTTTCCCATTTCGGATGCAGCGTATAGTCCGTTACTATGCCTATGTTAACAGTATCAACACTGTCTTTCAGCATTGTCATAATCTGTGCGGCAAAAATATGCGTACACACAACAACGTCAATATCGTATTTGATAATGAATTTTTTGAACTTATTCTTTATAACCTTATTGATTTTGGACATGGTGTCAACAAATTTTGTTTTACCCATATCCTCTTTATCGTAATACTTACCGTAAAGCTTCGGTGTTTTGCCCGAAGCAAACAGATAAATATCCGAAACTGCTTTACTTAAAAATGGTTTGATGTAACCGTATATATCTAAAAAATATGTGTTTGCGCCGTTTTCTTTAAGATATTCTTCAAGTGCACGGGCACAGCTTGTATGGCCATGACCTGTAGATACCGTCAAAAACAATACGTTCATATCTTTTGCTCCTTTTCAAAACTGATGATAACCATCCATTTTTATTATATCATATATTTTTCAGAAATAAAACTGTTTTTTAGGACAAATTTTTTCTTACAAAAAAAGCAGGTGCTTACGCACCTACTTTCATAATTATTCTTACATTAAATCTGCAAGTTCTTTTTCAAGATTTTCTTTATATTCCTTATCCGAACCCGGTTTGTCCAGAAGCGCAAACATATTTTTCTTATATGCTTCAACACCCGGCTGGTCAAACGGATTTACACCAAGAATGTATCCGCTTATACCACACGCTTTTTCAAAGAAATAAATCATTTTACCAAAATTGTAAGCATCAAGTCTCGGAATGTTGAGAATGATGTTCGGCACTCCGCCACCTGTGTGTGCAGCAAGTGTTCCGAGGAACGCTTTTTTATTGACTGAATCAAGGGTTTTTCCTGCAAGGAAGTTAAGTCCGTCAATATCCTCATCAATCGCCTTGATTTCAAGGTCACGCTCCGGTGCCTTAACATTCAGCACTGTTTCAAATATATTTCTTCTGCCCTGCTGGATATACTGTCCCATCGAGTGAAGGTCTGTTGAAAAATCAACGCCTGCCGGGAAAATACCTTTATTGTCCTTACCTTCGCTTTCGCCGTAAAGCTGTTTGAACCATTCGGAGAAATAATGAAGGTTCGGTTCGTAGTTAACCATTATTTCTGTTGTTTTACCTTTATTATAAAGAATGTTTCTTACTGCCGCATATTTATAGCAGTCGTTATCCTTTGAAAGAGGTTTGTATTCGTTATATGCATCAAGTGCACCCTTAAGCATTGCATCTGTATCAATTCCGGCTACGGCAATCGGCAAAAGACCAACAGCTGTAAAGATACTGAATCTGCCGCCGACGTCATCGGGAACAACAAATGTTTTCATTCCGCAGGAATCCGCAAGACCTTTAAGGGCACCTCTTGCTTTATCGGTTGTTACATAAATTCTTGACTGTGCTTCTTTTTCGCCGTACTTTTCTTCAAGAAGGCTTTTAAGCACACGGAACGCAATTGCCGGTTCAGTTGTTGTACCGGATTTTGAAATTACGTTAATTGAAAAATCCTTGTTTTTAAGAAGCTCAACCAAGTCTGCAAGATATGCTGATGAAATTGAATTTCCTGCAAAGAAAATCTGTGGTACCTTTCTGTCGGCTTTTTCCTGGATGTTGAAGAAATTATTGTTAAGCGCTTCAACAGCTGCTCTTGCACCAAGGTATGAGCCGCCGATACCGATAACAACAAGTGCATCGGAATTACCCTGTATTTCAGCTGCTGCCTTTTTAATTTCAGCATATTCGGCTTTATCATAGTTTATGGGCAAATCAAGCCATCCGAGAAAGTCCGATCCTGCACCTGTTTTATTGTGCAGGGTATTATGTGCCGCCTCAACGGCATACCATATTTTATCAACCTCTTCTGTGCTTACTGCTCTTGAGTAATCAAGTTTAAGACTATCCACTTTTATCATCCTTTCAATTATACTTTAAATAACATTTCTGCATATGTAGGAACAGGCCAGAATTTTTTGCCTACAACGGTTTCAAGCTCATCTGCGATTTTGCGGACATTTTCCATTGCCGGAATTACATATTCCTTGAATGCGCC
>JAFVVU010000030.1 GCA_017502065.1 Clostridia bacterium
CACCAAGACAAAGGGTAATCAACTCTTTCATAACGTTGATTCCCGTTGCCTTGTACAAAAGCTTTTCATATTCCGCACCCGGAAGTCTTATTCCCGGATCATAAAATCTTACTGTATTACCATCAATAAAGCCCTGCATAAACACCGGACCGTTCTTGATTCCTATTGACCGAAGCGCGTTTACCACTCTTCCGTGTACATTATCCAGATACATCTGAGTGCTTGAGGAAGGAGACACCGAACATATGCTCTGTTTGTTAAGTCTATCCTCCACTTTTCCTAAATATCTGTCAGCGGTACGCACAAGGTTCCCTTTTCCGTTTTTAAAAATATACGACATTGTAAAATCTTGTTTACCCGCCATATACTTTTCAATTATTGCAAGTCCGTTTGATGATTCCTTTTTTGCAGTTTCAAGTGCCGGAATAAGTTCCTCTTTTGTATGGCATACTGCCTGTCCACGTGAGCCGCGGCTGTCAACAGGTTTTACAAGAACAGGATATTCTACCAATCCTTTTTCTATATCTTCCTCATTATACTCAGGAATTGTATCAACCCCATATTTACGGCACATTTCTTTAAACGCCTTTTTATCCGTTAAAGTAAAATACTGTTCCTTTGTGCCGTAACACGGAAGTCCAAGTTTTTCGCATATCTGCTGTTGCGGTCGTTGTGCAAGGTCGTTACAGAAATTGATAACTCCGTCAACATTATTTTTTCTACAATAATCAACAATAGCATCAACATCAAGTACATTTAAGTATAGTGCTTCGTCCGCAAGCTGTTTTGCAGGAGCTTCTTCCAATGGCAAAGTATCTGTAACAATTGTGTATACTCCCATTTCCTTTGCCGCTTCAACAACCTTAACATGAACAACATTTCCGCAAAGAATAAGCAGTTTTTTACCAGCTAAATCAACCATATATGCCTCCTTGATAATTAAAAAACAGCTTTTCCAAAAAATTTTTGATAGGAAAAAGCTGATATCTGTAACACAAAAATTCATTTATACCTATTATACCATTGAATATTCATTTTGGCAATAGTTTTTTATTATAAACAAAAAGCACCTCATAAGAAGTGCTTTTCTGGTGTCCCGGACAGGAGTTTATCGCGCCTTGCTTGGAGAAATGTCGTAACGCTCCACTGGAGCCTTCCTCTGTCGCTCGGCTGTAAGCCTTGCTCCCATTTCTGGTTCGACTCCTGCACTTTAACTCAAACAAAAACAGGCATCCTATCGGATGCCTGTTTTGTTGGTGTCCCGGACAGGAGTCGAACCCGCATCAACAGAACCGGAATCTGTCGTTTTATCCATTAGACTACCGGGACAAATTATTCAAATTCATACATTATCATTGAAAGAACTGCAAGAGGTGCTGTTTCTGTACGGAGGATTCTCTCGCCAAGTGTTACTGTTGGGAATCCTGCCTCTTTTATTTTTTCTATTTCTTCAGGTGCAATTCCTCCCTCGGGGCCAATGAAAAATCCGATTGTTTTTACACCTTTATTTTTTTGAAGTTCACTTTTTATTGTATTCTCGGTTTCTTCTTCATATGCCGCAAATGAAAAATCGTGCGATTTCATCATTTCTACAGCCTCAGCAAAGCTGACGGGTTTTTTAATCTCGGGAATTATTCCCCTGCCTGACTGTTTTGCCGCAGACATTGAAATTTTGTTCCAGCGGTCTGTTTTTGCATCCGCTTTTTTAGGCTCTATTTTAGATACGCAGCGTTTTGTTTCAACGGGTACAATTTCGAACACACCGAGTTCAACGGCTTTCTGAATTATAAGCTCCATTTTATCGGATTTCGGAAGTCCCTGATAAAGAGTTACCTTTACTTTTGCTTCGGCTGTAGAGGCAAACTTTTCAAGGATTTTTGCAGATACGGTTTTACCCAAGATTTCCGAAATTTCGCATACGCAGTCGTTGCCGCATCCATCGCATACGGCAATTTTTTCGCCGGGTTTAAGACGAAGCACATTTATTATATGATGCGCTTCATCGCCCGATATTAAAACTTCGTTTCCCGTTATATCTGCAAAAAATCTTCTCATAAATTACCCCTTATTACAAACTATTGCAACCCAGTCGCCCTCTGTTTTTATTTCAAGAATGTTAAATCCGTTGTCAGTAAGTGCTTTCTTTACATCATCAAGACGTGTGTTTATGATACCCGATGTGATATAAAGACCGCCGTCTTTAAGGAACTGCGCGGCTGTGCCTGAAAGCAATATTATTGCATCTGCAATTATATTTGCAACCACAATATCGTATGTGCCGGTTACATCTTTGGTTAAATCGCCGCAAAAAATATTTATTTTATCTTCAACGCCGTTTATCTGTGCATTTTCTTTTGCAACCTTTACTGCAACAGGGTCAATATCAACCGCTGTTATTTTGTTGCAGCCGAGTTTTACCGCACCGATTGAAAGAATACCACTGCCGGTACCGATATCAAGCACGTCGTCTGACTTCTTTATGTTCTGTTCAAGAAGCTCAAGACACATTCTTGTCGTTTCGTGTGTGCCTGTACCAAACGCCATTCCGTGATCAAGCTCTATAACAACATCTCTGTCATCACCGATTTCTTCCCAGAGCGGTTTTATAATAATTCTCTTGCCCACTTTAACCGGTTTATAATATTTCTTCCAGCTGTTTTCCCAGTCTTCTTCGTTTACCACGTTTGCGGATACGGAAAATTCGCCGAAATCAACTATATCCTTTGCTCTTTCAACACCTTCGGATATTGCCATAAGCACTTCTTCGATGTTTACGTCGGGTGAATAATATGCCTTTACGATGGCGTTATCCATCATATATTTCTCGCGTACATCATCGTCAAGAACGTCCCAACGGTCGGTATATCTGTTTGCTTCGTCAAGAAGGCTTGAATCTTCAATATTCACACCGCCCACACCGGTTTCGTACAGTATTCCGCACACTGCATCAACCGCTTCGGGAAGTGTTGTAATTGTAATTTCTGTCCAGTTCATTATTTGTCACCGCCCATAAATCCTTTGAATTTATCGCCGAATTTTTTCTTTTTGTTATACTGTTTATCATCTGTTGTTTCAGCAAATCTTTCAAGAATTTCCTTTTGTTCATTTGAAAGGTTTTTCGGTACTTCAACAACAACTGTTACGTACTGGTCGCCCGTACGTTTGCTGTAGAGTTCCGGAATTCCTTTGCCTTTTAATGTAAATGTTGTGTTCGGCTGTGTTCCTTCCGGAACGATCATTTCAACGTTACCGTGAAGTGTGGGAACAACCACCTTTGCACCAAGTGCCGCCTGAACAAATGTTATCGGAATATTGCAAAGCACAGATGTTCCGCGTCTTTCAAAAAGCTGATGCGGACGGATATGCACATTTACGTACAAATCACCGTTTGCGCCGCCACGGAAGCCTACACTTCCTGCGCCTTCAACCGGAATTGTCTGTCCTTCGTTTATACCTGCGGGAATATGAACTTTTTTGGTTATTTTTCTTCTTACTTTACCTTTACCGTCACATTTTGAGCACGGGCTTTTTATTACCTTACCGGTGCCTCCGCAAACATTACACGGACTGTTGGTCTGGAACTGACCGAACGGTGTGGACTGCACTCTGCGCACCTGACCGCTGCCGCCGCAGGCACTACATGTTTCGGGACTTGTGCCCGGTTTTGCACCGCTGCCTTTACAGTCGGGACAGTCTTCAACTCTTGAATAAGTAATTTCCTTTTCCACGCCGAATGTTGCTTCTTCAAACGAAACAACCTCATCAACCTCGATATCTCTGCCACGTTGCGGTGCATTTGCACTGCGACGTCTGCTGCCACCGCCACCAAAAAAGCTGCCGAAAATATCGCCAAGGTCTTCAAAACCGCCCATTCCGCCAAAGCCGCCAAAGCCACCTGCTCCGCCGAATCCGCCGGCACCGTTTACGCCTTCGTGACCGAACTGGTCATAGTTACGGCGTTTTGTATCGTCGCTTAACACCTCATAAGCTTCGCTTACTTCTTTAAACTTTTCTTCGGCTTCCTTATTATCGGGGTTTAAGTCGGGATGGTACTGTTTTGCAAGTTTTCTGTATGCTTTTTTTATTTCATCAGCCGATGCTGTTTTACTGACACCAAGCGATTCATAATAGTCTTTTTTCAAGTTTATTCCCCCACCAAAACAATTGTTTAGACATAGGAAATACTAAAGCACAAAAATGCTTTAGTATTTCCCCAATATTACCTTAAATTAAATTTCTTTGAAATCTGCATCCTGAGCATCGCCGCCCGGAGCTGCGCCTGCTGCCGCGTCTGCACCCGGTGCACCCTGCGGAGCCTGCTGCTGATACATTTTTGCAGAAAGCTCGTGGAATTTCTGTGTTAATTTTTCTGTTGCAGCTTTGATCGCTTCAGTATCTGTTCCTTCAAGAGCTTTTTTAACTTCTGCAACTTCTGCTTCAATTGCCGCTTTATCTTCTGCCGGAAGTCCTTCGCCGTTTTCTTTAAGAACTTTTTCTGTCTGGTATACAAGAGAATCGGCATTGTTTCTTACGTCAATTTCTTCTTTACGTTTTTTATCTTCTTCAGCGTACTGTTCAGCTTCTTTTATAGCTTTGTCAATTTCATCATCGCTGAGGTTTGTGCTTGCTGTAATTGTGATTTTCTGTTCAGCGCCTGTTCCCATATCTTTTGCAGATACGTTTACGATACCGTTTGCGTCGATATCAAAAGTAACTTCAATCTGCGGAACTCCTCTCGGTGCCGGAGGAATGCCTGAAAGCTGGAATCTTCCTAATGTTTTGTTATATGCAGCCATTTCACGTTCACCCTGCAGAATGTGGATATCAACCGCCGGCTGATTATCTGCAGCTGTGGAGAAAATCTGGCTTTTCTTTGTAGGAATTGTTGTGTTTCTTTCGATAAGCTTTGTGAATACGCCGCCAAGTGTTTCAAGGCCGAGTGAAAGCGGAGTTACGTCAAGAAGAACGAGGTCCTGAACATCCCCTGCAAGTACACCGCCCTGAATTGCCGCACCAAGTGCAACACATTCGTCGGGGTTTATTCCTTTATGTGGTTCTTTGCCGATAAGTTTTTTAACAGCTTCCTGAACTGCAGGAATACGTGTTGAACCACCAACAAGCATTACTTTATCTACCTGAGCTGCAGTAAGTCCTGCATCTGCAAGAGCTTTTCTTGCAGGTTCCATTGTTGCTTCAACAAGGTCATCTGTAAGCTCATCAAATTTAGCTTTTGTAAGTGTCATATCAAGGTGTTTTGCACCTGTTGCATCCGCTGTGATGTACGGAAGGTTGATATTTGTGGAAGCTACTCCTGAAAGCTCAATTTTAGCTTTTTCAGCTGCTTCTTTAAGTCTCTGCATTGCGCTTTTATCTGCACGGAGGTCAATGCCTTCGAGTTTTTTGAATTCATCAGCAAGCCAGCCGATAATTCTTTCGTCGAAGTCGTCACCACCGAGTTTATTGTTACCGCTTGTTGCAAGAACTTCGAAAATACCGTCGCCAATTTCAAGAATTGATACGTCGAATGTACCGCCGCCAAGGTCATATACCATGATTTTCTGGTCGCCGTCTTTATCCATACCGTATGCAAGTGCTGCGGCTGTCGGTTCGTTTATAATACGAAGAACTTCAAGACCTGCAATTTTACCTGCGTCTTTTGTTGCCTGACGCTGTGAGTCGCTGAAATATGCAGGAACTGTGATTACTGCCTGAGAAACTGTTTCACCAAGGTAGCTTTCTGCATCTGCTTTAAGCTTCTGAAGAATCATTGCAGAAATTTCCTGCGGTGAATATGATTTATCGTCGATAGTTACTTTTCTGTCAGTTCCCATATCCCTTTTAATTGAAAGGATTGTTCTGTCGGGGTTTGCAACTGCCTGTCTTTTAGCAACCTGACCGATAAGTCTTTCGTTTGATTTTGTGAATGCTACAACGGAAGGTGTTGTTCTTGCTCCTTCCGGATTAGGAATTACTACTGCTTCGCCGCCTTCCATAACTGCAACGCAGGAGTTTGTTGTTCCAAGGTCAATACCTATGATTTTGCCCATTTTCGTCTACCTCCAAATTTAGTTAGCCACTTTGACTATGCTGTGGCGAATTACTTTATCATTATATTTATATCCGGTTTCGAACTCTTCCACGATTACGCTTTCCGCACATGAATCATCTTCAATATGCATTACCGCTTCGTGAAAGTTCGGGTCAAAGGTTTCACCAATTGCCGGAATTTTTTCAATACCCAGTTTTGCAAAAATATCTCCTACCTGTTTTGCCATAAGCTCTACGCCCTGTTTTACGCCGTCATCTGCGCCTTCAAGCGCCGCTACTGCGCGCGATATATTATCCATAACCGGCAAAAACTCTTTTATGATATCTGCTTTTGAATTTTCAGCTATCTGCGTTCTTTCTTTAATTGTACGCTTTTTATAGTTATCAAATTCTGCCGCCAGACGAAGATATTTTTCCATTGCTTCATTTGCTTCGTTTTTTTCTTCCGCCGCAGGTTCTTCTACAGCGGTTTCTTCCTGCTGAAGAATTTCTTCTGCCGCTTTTTTCTTACTCATCCTCATCGGTCCTTTCCGATATTATATTATCAAGCTCATTTTTAAGATATTCCATCATTGAAATGGCTTTTGAATAATTCATTCTTCTCGGTCCAACAAGACCTATGTTTCCGCTTCTGCCGCCAAGGTTATAGCTGCACATTATGATACTGCAGTCCTTGAACTCTTCAAGCGGATTTTCGTTTCCTATAATAACTTCAATTTCATTTTCCCGTTTGGGACTCTGAAGAAGCATATTAAGGCTTTTCTTATCATTGATATATTCAAGTATCTGTTTTGCTTTGTTCACATCCGAATATTCGGGGAAATTAAGCATATTGATGCTTCCGTCAACAATGATTTCCTGCTTTTCAATTTCTGCCGCGGATTTAAGCATAAACTCAAACACATCTTCAATTTCTGCAAATCCCCTGAATCTTGTGCTCATTTCGGCAAGTTTTTCGGGTGTGATGTCCGATACGGTCATTCCTGCAAAACAGCTGTTCAAAACCGCTGTTATTTCCGCCGCGCGCACGCCGTCAATTTCCTGACGGGTTACGATAAGCTGATTTTTAACGCCGCCGTCGTTTGTTATCATCATAGCAAGAATTCTGCGCGCGTCAATCGGCATTACCTGAAGACTCTGCACTTTTATGTTGCTTGCACGTTTTGACGTTGCAACCGCCGTATAATTTGTCATCTGCGAAAGAATTGACGAAATTTCCGACATTATGGAATTTGCTTCACGCATTTTATGCTTGAATGCTTCCTGCATCTGCAGCATTTCTTTAATTGTAAGTCTGTAGCGTTCAAGACCGCTGTCTACAAAAACCCTGTATCCCAAGTCCGACGGAATTCTGCCTGCCGAGGTATGCGGCTGTTCAAGATAGCCCATTTCCTCAAGGTCTGCCATTTCGTTACGGATTGTTGCAGGACTTAAGTCGCTTATATGATTTTTGCATATTGTACGGGACCCTACCGGTTCTGCAGTTTCAATATAGTCATGTATAATTGCCTGTAATATTTTGCGTTTACGGTCACTCAGCTGCATAATATCACCATCCTTGCAATTGTTATTAGCACTCATTTCGTTTTAGTGCTAACAACTTATATAACAATACCACTTTTTTACTACTTTGTCAATAGGTTAAGTGAATTTTTCAAAAAAAATCAGACCGCAAAGGTCTGATTTTTTAATAACTATTTTACAGGAGAAAGTTCTATGTAGGATACACAGTTCTGAAAAAGGTAAATTTCCTCTTCAAATGTTCCGTCAAGCATTACCTCTGTTTCGGGATAAAGCAGTGTAAGCTTTCCTGCCCTGTTGATATGTTCACGTTCCACAATATTGGGTGCAGACGGCATTCCAAGCTCTGCCCATTTTGTGAAGCTGTTACTCATCATATGGTCTATTCTGTAGTGTC
>JAFVVU010000314.1 GCA_017502065.1 Clostridia bacterium
TCTACGGAAGAAACGGTGGCGTTGTTCCTTCACCGGATGAAATCTGCGCTGAAATTGAAAAAATTGTAGGAGGTATGAAATAATGGCAAAAGTATTTGAAAAACCTCATGCACTCAGTGATGTAAGTATGCATTACTGCCCAGGATGTACACACGGTATTATCCACAGACTTGTTGCTGAAGTTATAGATGAACTTGGTATTGAAGGAAGAACAATCGGTGTTGCACCGGTTGGATGTTCGGTTTTTGCATATAACTATTTTGAATGTGATATGCAGGAAGCTGCACACGGTCGTGCACCAGCAGTTGCTACAGGTATTAAAAGAGCTGTTAAAGACAGTATCGTATTCACATACCAGGGTGACGGCGACCTTGCGGCAATTGGTACAGCAGAAACTGTACACGCAGCGGCAAGAGGTGAAAATATTACAATAATCTTTGTTAACAATGCAATATACGGAATGACAGGCGGACAGATGGCTCCGACATCACTTGTTGGTCAGGTAACGCAGACAACTCCGTACGGAAGAGATACATCCACTCAGGGTTATCCGATAAGAGTTTGTGAAATGCTCAGCCAGGTTGAAGGCGCAGCATATCTCGAACGTGTTGCTGTAAACAATATTCCTAATATCAGAAAAGCAAAAAAAGCTATTAAGAAAGCATTCCAAAACCAGATTGACGGAAAAGGATTTTCACTTATTGAAGTTCTTTCAATCTGTCCTACAAACTGGGGTATGTCACCACAGGAAAGTATGAAATGGCTTGAAGAAAATATGATGCCTGTATATCCGCTTGGTGTATACAAGGATAAAGAACAGGGGGAAGCATAATGACAACACAGATTATTCTTGCGGGATTTGGAGGACAGGGTATTCTGTTTGCCGGAAAACTTCTTGCATATGCAGGAATGTTAAACGGAAAAGAAGTTTCATGGCTTCCGTCATACGGCCCTGAAATGCGTGGAGGTACAGCAAACTGTAGCGTAATCATTTCTGATGATCAGATAGCTTCTCCGATAATTCAGAAACCGGACGTTCTTCTTGCACTTAACGGACCTTCACTTGAAAAATTTGAAGATGCAGTAGTTAAAGGCGGAACAATCATTTATGATTCATCACTTATTGCTTCTGCAAAAGAAAATGCAGATGTTAATGTTTGTGGAATTCCGGCAACAGAAACAGCTATAGGAATGGATGCAAAAACTCTTGCAAATATGGTAATGCTCGGAAAATTCATTAAAGAAACAAATGTTTTCACGATGGATCAGTTAAAGGATGCGCTTAAAAAACTTATGCCTCCTTCAAAAGCAGCATTATATGATTTAAACTGCAAGGTTCTTGATGCAGGATACGAACTTTAAAAAAATAAAAGGTATCGGTTAAATCCGATACCTTTTTTATTTATACATTTTCAGAAGCGTGGGGGAGACACTCATTATTTTTAATCCATACCTGTGCCTCTTTTTCTGTAACAGGAACTATTGTTTCTTCGGTATATTTACTGTTTTCTCCACCAATACCATATATGAAGAATAATCCACGTGCCGTTTGCATCAATGTTTCTTCATAACCTTTCGGGTCTCCGAATTCTCCAAATGCAATTTTCTTAACAACCTTTGCTGTTTCTGTATTATATGTCTTTTTGTTTATTACCTTTTTCAAGCGTTCACCTCCTATGATATGGAGATTTTATTATACTCGCTTTCATTTTTTTCTATTTTTGTAGAAGCTTTCCACTCTTCAACAAGCTTATCTTCAGCATCTGCTAAAATTGCATTTGCTATATCAGAAATATTGTTTGTCTGCCTGAATGTTTCAAATGGAATAAGAGGTTCTCTTTTTAAAATATGATATCCGTATGAGGTTTTTACCGGTGCACTCACTTCATTTACCTGAAGTGAAAATGCGGCAGATTCAAATTCAGCAACCATCTGACCGTTGTCTGTTATAGTATACCCATCAGGGCTTGATGCAAGTCCCGGATCTTCTGATAAAGTTTTTGCAAGTTCGTCAAAATTTTCTCCACTTTTTATTTTTGCAATTGTATCATTTGCAAGCAATAAAGCTTCTTCGTCACTTCGTACAACGGTGCTTGTTGATGGATCAGTTGTGAGGAATAAGATATGTTTTACCGTCAAATAATTATCGTTATAAAAACTATTTATACTTTCGTCGGTTACAGAAATGGTATTATTATTTTTATATTTTTCAAAAAGCTTTGCGCGAAGATATGCTTTTTCAAGCGCTAATGTAAGTCCTTCGTCGGTCACGCCTTTTTGTTTAAGATATACGGCAAGCTCTGATTTTTTTGCATTTGCAATCTGAGTATTAACCTCACTGCCTTTGAGTGTTATTCCTTCTTTTTTTGCTTGCTGTGCGATAATTGTAGCTTTAACAGCGTCGTCAAGAGCAGTTTCTTTTACAATATCAATAGCACTTTTTCCGTTTATATCTGTAGTGGACCAAAACGAACTGTCGTCAGCAGAAGTGCCGGCAGTTGCCATAATAGAAAACTTGGCAACTTCCAGATAGTATTTATATTCAGCAACTTTAATTTGTTCATCATTTACCTTTGCTATGTAGGCATTATTTATTAAACTACAACTGCAAAGCAAAGATAATATAACAAGTATTGATATGAATTTAATTTTTTTCATAACATTCCCTCCGCCTGGCAAAATTGTCTTTGAAGTTATTATACACTAAAAAAACATATCTTCCAATGTTTGTAATATAAACTTAATGTAATACTTATTTATGTTACATTATTGTTACTTGCAACTACATTATTGACATTTTCTGTTAATTGTATTATAATATGAAATTGA
The DNA here is from genome assembly GCA_017502065.1 of Clostridia bacterium. Classification (GTDB taxonomy): domain Bacteria; phylum Bacillota; class Clostridia; order RUG12999; family RUG12999; genus RGIG4103. The sequence continues at coordinate 2,830 of JAFVVU010000314.1, forward strand.
AACTCAGTTTTAATTTTAAGGAGTAATTATGAACGAAGGTTATAAAACAAAACAAAAAACATTAATACTTGATTATCTTAAGGCGGTTGATGAGCATGTTACGGCTGAGGATGTTGTAAACCATTTCAGGAACAACGGAAATCCGTTAGGCAAAGCCACGGTTTACAGGTATCTTGAAAAGCTTGTTGAACAGAATGTTGTGCTCAAATATAATTTTGCAAGTGGACAAAGCGCGTGTTATCAGTATATTGGCGAAAAAGAAGCAGAACATCACTATCATTTAATTTGCGTTAAATGCGGCAATCTTATACACGAAAAATGCGGGTATATGGACGAGGTGGCAAAACATCTGAGTCAGAATCATGATTTTGCTTTGGATCCGCTTAAAACTGTGTTATATGGCGAATGTAAAAACTGTAGATGCGAGGCTTTAAAATGAAACGAATTTTATTTTTGATAATTATAATGATTGTTGCAATAAACCTTTGCGGATGCGATGCGAATATTGAAAAAACTCCGGATAAACTGCAGATTGTAGCAACGCTTTTTCCTCAATATGATATTGCTCGTGAAATTGCAGGTGATAAAGCTGATGTTATGCTTCTTGCACCGGCAGGAGCAGACGGACATACTTATGAACCTACTCCGGCAGAAATAATTAAAATTTCCGAAAGTGATTTGTTTGTATATACAGGAAAATATATGGAAGCATGGGCAGAAAAAATTATCAGTTCAGTTAGTGCTGAAAACTTAAAAGTTGCAGATGTTTCTGAAAATATTGATTTAAAACAGGTGGCAGCGCATCATGCACAGCATGAAGAATCGTATGATCCGCATATCTGGACAGATCCTAATAACGCAAAGATAATGGCAGACAATATTTTGAATGCCCTTTGTGAGATTGACAGTAACAACGCTGACTATTATAAAAATCGTACTGAAAACTATAAAAACCAGTTGGAAGAACTTGACAAAAGCTTTATTGATGCAGTGGCGACAGCACAAAATAAAAAAATAGTATTTGGTGATAAATTTGCATTTTTATATTTTGCAGAAAGGTATGGTCTTGAACATATTGCTGCGTTTGATTCATGCTCATCGGAAGCAGAGCCGAGTGCTCTTGTGATTACACAAATAATTGATGAAGTAAAAACTAATAATATTCCGGTTATATATTATTCGGAAACGTCAAACAAAAAGGTTCCTGAAACAATTGCAAAGGAGACGGGAACGGAAGCTCTTTTGTTGCATAGTTGTCATACCGTTACAAAAACAGAACTGGAAAATGGAACTACTTATCTGACGTTGATGAAACAAAATCTTGAAAACTTACAAAAAGGATTAAACTAAGATGAATTTACTTGTATGTGAAAATTTAAGCATGAGTTATGAGAATAACAATGTTTTACATGATTTGTCGTTTGCGGTTGAGCAAGGCGACTATCTTTCGATAATAGGAGAGAACGGGTCCGGCAAAACAACGCTGATGAAAGGCATTTTAGGACTGATGTCTCCTTCGGCGGGAACAATAATGCTAAGTGGAATAAGCAGAAGAGAGGTTGGTTATTTACCTCAGCAAACTGTTGTGCAAAAAGATTTTCCGGCATCGGTTATTGAAGTTGTTCTTTCGGGAACTGTTGGGAAATCTAAAAGATTATTTTACAATTCATATGATAAAAAGAAGGCACGGGACAATTTAAAAAAGCTTGGTATTGAACAATTGCAGAATAAGTCGTATAAAGAACTTTCGGGAGGACAGCAACAAAGAGTGTTGCTTGCAAGAGCACTTTGTGCAGCATCAAAGCTTTTGGTTCTTGATGAACCTACATCAGGTCTTGACCCTGTTGCAACAGCAGAGCTTTATGAAATACTTACCAATCTTAATAAAACAGAAAAAATGACCATTATAACAGTATCACATGATATAGAAAGTGCTGTAGCAAATTCAAATAAGATACTTCATTTGGGAAAAGAAACAGTATTTTACGGAAGAACTGAAGAATATATAAAAACTGATATTTATACACAAATGACGGGAGGAGATAAAAAATGATAGAATTTTTTAATGCTCTTCTGTCTTACCCATTTCTTCAAAGAGCGGTTGTTGTAGGGATTTTGGTATCACTGTGCCTTGCTCTTCTGGGTGTAAGCCTTGTGCTGAAAAGATATTCAATGATTGGCGATGGTCTTTCTCATGTGGGATTTGGAGCATTGTCGGTTGCGATGGCATTTAATCTGGCACCGTTAGCGATATCCATACCGGTTGTTATTGTTGCTGCATTTTTGCTTCTCAGATTAAATGAAAACAGTAAAATAAAAGGGGACTCCGCAATTGCAATGGTAGCAAGCAGTTCACTTGCAATAGGTGCTATTGTTACATCTATGAAAAGTGGAATGACAGCTGATGTCTGCAATTATATGTTTGGAAGCATTCTTGCAATGACAAGTGTCGATGTATGGATAACGGCAATAGTTTCGATTGGAGTTATTGTTTTATATATTTTATTTTATAACAGGATGTTTTTAATAACTTTTGATGAAAGCTTTGCAACGGCAACGGGTGTTAATGCAAAAAAATATAATATGATACTTGCTTTTCTGACAGCTGTTACAATTGTTGTTGGTATGAGGATGATGGGCGCGCTTCTGATTTCGAGCTTAATTATTTTCCCGGCACTTACAGCAATGCGTGTTTGCAAAAGCTTTAAACGTGTTGTGATTGTTGCGGCTATAGTATCGGTAATATGTTTCATCGTTGGAATGATTGCTTCATTTGTGCTTTCTACACCTGTCGGAGCAAGTGTTGTTGTTTCTAATTTAATATGTTTTCTGATTTTCTACTGTATAGGAAAAATAAAA
>JAFVVU010000315.1 GCA_017502065.1 Clostridia bacterium
ATGCTTGACATAAACGAAACGGCAGGAAATGCTCTTACAGGTGAGCTTGATAACGTATTTTTTATTAAAACCGATATTTAGGACGAGATGTCCGTAAAATCCGCATTTGATGAAATTGCCGCAAAGTTTGGACGTGTGGATGTTCTTTATAACAATGCATCCGTATTTCTTGGCGGAAGAGACGGCGCACTTGCCGATGTTTCTTCGGATATATGGACAAAGGTGCTTGCAATAAACCTTAACGGTATGTATTACTGCTCAAAATATGCAATTCCACTTATGAAAGAGAAGGGTGGATCCATTATAAATACTGCATCAAGTGCGGCGGTTGTTGGTGTGCCGGGATGTGCGGCATATTCTGCAACCAAGGGTGCAACAGTTGCACTTACACGCTCTCTTGCGGTGGATTACGGTAAGTTCGGCATACATACAAACTGTATTGCTCCTGCGGCTATTGCAACCGCAATGGTTAAAGAAAGCAATCTGAACGACCCGAATTTTGATAATGATTTCTTCCTGAAACAGATAACTCCTATCGGACGTTGGGGAAAACCGGAAGAGGTTGCGGCACTCGCCTGCTTCCTTGCATCTGAAGACGGTGCATATCTTAACGGCGTTATTATCCCCTGCGACGGTGGTATTACTATGAACGGAAACGTTAATAAAGAAAGGTGATATAAAATGGATAAATGTAAAGCTATTGCAAAACAAATCCGTATTGACAGCGTAAAAATGACAAACAGAGCTCACAGCGGTCACGTTGGAAGTATGCTTTCAATGGCAGAGCTTATTGCTGTTCTTTATGAAAAAATCTTAAATGTTGACCCGAAAAATCCTGAAATGGAAAACCGCGACAGATTCCTTCTCAGCAAAGGTCACGCGGCAGCAGGTGTATATTCTGCACTTGCACAGAAAGGATTTATTCCTACCGAGTGGCTTGAACGCTATTACTGCGACGACGGTAAGCTGATGGGACATATCAGCCACAAGCTGCCGGGCGTTGAATTTTCAACCGGCTCTCTCGGACATGGACTTCCCGTTGCAACAGGTATGGCAATTGCGGCAAGATACGCAAAATCGGACAGACGTATTTTCTGTATGTCAAGTGACGGTGATATGAACGAAGGTTCTACCTGGGAAGCAATTATGTTTGCCGCACAGGAAAAGCTTTCAAACCTTACACTTATTATTGACTACAACCGTGTTCAGGCACTTGGTCACAGCAAAGATGTTATTGACCTTAGCGACCTCAAAACACGCCTTGAAGCGTTTGGCTGGGCTGTTGCCGAAATTGACGGACATAACGTTGAAGAAATTTACGAAACACTTTCAAAAGTTCCGTTTGATGACAAAAAACCGTCTGCAGTTATTGCATACACAGTTAAATGTAAAGGTATTCCGGAGCTTGAAGATACAGTTAAATCACATTACAAATTCGTTGCCGACGAAGACCTTGAACGTGTTATTAAAGAAATTGAGGAGGCGTAATTATGAGAGCGGTATTTAATAAAACATTACTTGAAATTGCAAAAAACGACCCTCGTATACATATGGTGCTTGCGGATATCGGATACGGCGAAATTGAACCGTTCCGTGATACATTCCCCGACAGATATTACAACGTTGGTGTTGCTGAACAGAACATGACAGGCGTTGCCTGCGGTATTGCAATGGAAGGCAACATTGCCGTTACATATTCAATTGCAAACTTCCCGACACTCCGTTGTCTTGAACAGATAAGAAACGACGTTTGTTACCATAATGCAAACGTTAAAATCGTAATCATCGGCGGCGGTGTTTCCTACGGTCCGCTGGGTATGTCACATCACTCAACAGAAGATATTGCAATTATGCGTGCTCTTCCTAATATGGTGGTTGTTGTTCCTTGTGACAACTACGAAGCTGTTGCCGCAACACACGCTATGATTGAATACGACGGTCCGCTTTATTACAGATGCGGATACAAAGGTGAAAAGGATATCCACAGCGGCCCTGTTGATTTTAAAATCGGTAAAGCTATCACCGTAAGAGAAGGCAGTGACGTGACACTTATGTTTGCAGGTCCGGTTGGTCTTAACGTTGTTAAAGCAGCAGATATCCTTGCAAAAGAAGGAATTTCCTGCAGAATTGTAAGTATGCATACAATCAAACCTATTGATAAAGATGCAATTATTGATGCAGCAAACAACACCGGCGGTATCATCACAATTGAAGAACATAACCTTTCAGGCGGTCTCGGAAGCGCAGTTTCCGAAGTTATCTGCGACGAAATGCTTTCTCCGAAGGTGTTCAAACGTATTGCACTTCCCGATGTTAACGTATCTCTCATCGGTCATCAGGAATGGATTCGTGAGCAGTACGGAATGTCACCCGAAGG
>JAFVVU010000316.1 GCA_017502065.1 Clostridia bacterium
AACTCCGTAGTCGGCAGAATTGTTTCTGTTGACGAGCTGTTTGAAGAAGGCTATAAAGCGGTATTCATTGGTAGCGGCGCAGGGCTTCCGTCCTTTATGAAAATTGATGGCGAAAACTTAAACGGCGTATATTCGGCAAATGAATTTTTAACAAGAATAAACCTTATGAAAGCCTATAAATTCCCGGAATATGATACTCCGATAAGAATAGGCAAAAACGTGGCTGTTCTTGGCGGAGGTAACGTTGCAATGGATGCGGCACGCTCTGCAAAACGTCTTGGTGCGGAAAATGTATATATAGTATACCGTCGCAGTGAAGACGAAATGCCTGCACGAAAAGAAGAAGTACACCATGCAAAGGAAGAAGAAATCGAATTTGTTCTTCTTACAAACCCAACCCGGATAATTGATGACGGCGAGGGCGGCGTAAGCGGTATGGAATGTGTTAAAATGCAGCTTGGCGAGCCTGATGCATCGGGAAGAAGACGTCCTGAAAAAATTGAAAATTCGGAATTTATTCTTAACGTTGATACAGTGGTTGTTGCGATAGGTCAGTCACCGAATCCTCTTATAAAGAAAACCACCCCTAACCTTGAAACACAAAAATGGGGCGGAATAGTTGTGGATGAGGAAACCGGTGCAACATCAATTCCGGGCGTGTATGCCGGCGGTGATGCTGTAACAGGTGCGGCAACGGTAATTCTTGCAATGGGATCGGGAAAAACCGCCGCAAAATCAATTGATGAATATATCAAATCACTTTAATAGAAAAAGCTTCGGCAAACGCCGAAGCTTTTTTATGTTAATTCATCTCTTCTTATTATCTCGTTTTGCGCTTCTTTTGACATATCAACAAATACTGCACTGTATCCCGTAATTCGTACCATAAGGTCACGGTAGTCATCGGGATTTTTTTGTGCCGCATACAGCTCGTTTACATCGGTAACGCTGAGCTGAATCTGCATTCCGCCATTTTCGAAATATGTTTCAAAAAGAGCTTTAAGTATTGCAAGTCCGCTGTCACCTGACAAAGTATTTTTCGGCAATTTGAGGTTGAGTACACCGCCTGCAAATCTGTCAAACGGCAGCTTTGAAACGGAATTAAGAATAGCAGTAACCGAATCGGAACATCCGGGATAAGGAGATAAGTTTTCGGAAACAGGTTTTCCGGCGCTTCGTCCGTCGGGTGTTGCACCAAGATTTTTTCCTGATACAATATGATTGGAATCGCCCGTTGTAGCAGAAAAGAAAAATACGTCCTGTCTGCCGGTTTTTGGATTTACCCCCTCTTCTTTCGCAATATCCGTAAACAAATTCATAAGTCGAACGGCATGACTATCTGCACGCTCATTATCCTGACCAAATTTTGGGAGGGAACGTGCACGTTTTTGTAGTGTTTCGTATCCGGTAAAATCAGCGGCAAGTGCCTCTTCAATAACTTCTGCCGACACGGGATTTTCGCCGAACAACAAGTCTTCCAGAGAAGTCATTATATCTGCTGCCGTTCCTATGTGGCGAAGTCGGTTTATGCAAAGCTGATATGGTGACGAGTACAGCACACCTTTAGCCGCATCGAGTGGACCTTCCATAAAGCAGTCCCTGTGCGAAAGGGTATGTACGGATTTGTCATTTATGTTGCATCGTTCACGCATATCCTTTGCCGCCTGATGAAGCTCGCATCGGTAATTTTCAGCTATAATATCGTATATATCATCAATTGAAGAAAATTCTTTTACAAACTTGCCGTTTTCGTCAAAAATGGAGTTCATAATCATAGTCGGTATACATCCGGCAATATATTTTGCATGCACACTTTTGTGTGCAACGTCCGGCCAGTTGCATCCGTGAAGAGTATAGCCGGCGGCATCCTCCGGAGAAATACCACTGTAAATAAATCCGGGGATAATTGTTTCATCGTTATATACAATAACCGATGCATTCTGGCGAAGCTTGTCGCAAACAAGCGTCCATTCGTCATCGGGAGTATATTTGGTTCTTCTGTATATAAACACCGGATTTTCAAGACGGGGATGAATACGTTCCAAAAACAGTTTTGTAAGAGGATTTGATTTATAAACACCAAATTCCGGATATCCGCCAAGTATTACATAAACAGGGGAGTCGTACATCGGATTTCTGAACCAGCCGGTGTTGTTATCGGCGTAAAGACTCATCTGATGCTCGCCTCTGCCAAGCACCATAGAGGTTTTGCAGTTGAAATCATCGAGTATATATCCTGCATCTTCGCGGGTAAGTGTGCCTTCGTCAATATCCTTCTCGTAAAACGGCAAAAGAAGAATGTCCATTCTGCCACAACAGATAGTTGCGCATTTGCCGAAATATATGGAATATATCCCGAGAATAAACGAAATAAGCTGAACAGCCTCACGGAAGGTTTTGGGTGCACCCGATGAAATGTTACGGCAAACAGCCGCCGCATCGTAAAGCCCTGCCTTTTCGGCGACATCAGCATATCTGCTTATAAAATTTGCATACGCTTTGTATATCATCAGCATTCCGAAAACAAAATTCCGCTGCTCTTCGTTTTTTAGTTCTTTAAGTTTATTTTCAGCCTTTTCTATGTATCCTCCAAGACCGTTTTTCAAAAGAAATTCCCAGTCAAAACAGCAATGTCCGATATCTGTAAAAAAAGTGCCGCGCTGATTTTCGCGGCGCTGTTTTATTTCAAGAAAAAGCCGCTCTTCATCATCTTCGGGAACATGCTCGGGGAATCTGCCGAGAATTATATCATACGGCTTTAGCGGACAGCTTGCATTTTCAAGAACATATCCGGTGGCATTGCCTACATATAACGGCTGCGGCAGATGAGAGAACATATCTTCTGCACGGTCAACAAGAAAAAGCCGCTCCATATAAGTGCTGTTAACGGGTTTATTTCGAAGCAGGTCAATGGTTTCATCAAGTAGTTTATTACTGCACACTGCAAAATTCATTTTCCCTGCTCCTTTCCGTTTTCAAACTATAACAACGTTTTTCTTCTTAATATCTTTTGTAAGCTTGCCGGAAACATTTCTGTTCGTGACAATATAATCGGCAAGGTCAATATCCGCAATTTTAGCGAAAGCACTGCGGTTGAATTTTGAGTAATCGGCAGCAACAATTCTGGTATCTGCCTGCTCAAGCATAATGCGGTCAAGCTCTGCTTCTTTGTCATAATATGTAGAAAATCCTGTTTTCATATCAATTCCGTCAACGGAAAGAACAAGCTTGTCGGCGTGATACTTCTTAAGTTGTGCGCACGCGTCCGTGCCGAAAGTAAACTGATATTTGGAGTTGGTTTCTCCACCAAGCAGAACAATATTGAAATTCGGTATTTCTGCCGCTTCAAGAGCAATTGCAATTGAATTTGTTACAATATTCAAACTGAGAGTTTGCGGCAGAGCACGGAAAACAATAAGAGGGGTTGTTCCTGCGTTGAACATAACCGTATCGTTATTTTCAATCATTCCGGCAATTTTGTCGGCAATAATCAGCTTTTCTTCATGATTAGTGGTAAGACGCTGATTCAAGTTCATACTGTAGTAAGGTTTATATGAACTTACAGCGCCGCCATGTACACGTGTCAAAAGCCCTTTATATTCCATATCCGCAAGGTCGTTTCGTATGGTAACCTCGGAAGTATTGAACAGCTTGCTAAGTGCGGCAACCTTTATACTG
>JAFVVU010000031.1 GCA_017502065.1 Clostridia bacterium
AAAGCATGTGCCGCTTCATACCGTTGGTTCAGAGATACCTTTGGCGGAGATTATAACGGACTGAATGAGCTTGCAGAAGATGTTCCCATAGGTTCTGACGGACTTATATATCATCCGTATTTAAACGGAGAACTTACTCCTTATCAGAACCCCGATTTATGCGGTAGTTTTACCGGAATCAGGTCCAACCACACAAAAGGACATTTTGCCCGCAGTGTAATGGAAGGAGTCTGTATGTCAATGAAGGATTGTATGCTTGTCCTTGACGATATTGGCATCAAGCATGACGAAAAAGCCGTAGTTATCGGCGGTGGCAGCAAAGGAAAACTTTGGCGCCAGATTCTTGCCGACAGTCTCGGAATTACGCTCATACAAAAAAGCCGCTCTGATTCCTCTTTTGGAAGTGCTATGCTTGCAGGAATTACCGTAGGTATATGGAACTCGCCGAAAGAAGCACTTGATATATGCAATAAAACAGTTTCCGAAACTGTGCCAAATGCAGAAAATACTAAAAAATATGAAAAGCTGTTTGACAGATATAAGAAAATTCAAGCGGCACTTGAACCTATTTACAACGAACAATAATAAACAACGGGGAATACATTATGAAAATAATTGTATGCGCAAAAATAATAAATGGTGAAATCAATCCCTTTGATGCCTGTGCACTTGAAACTGCACTGCGTCTTTCGAGTGATGTGACAGTTATTTCCATGGCACCACTCTCCGCTCGTCCCGAGCTTGAGCGTCTGACAAGGCTTGGAGCAAAAGTAATTTCACTTACCGACAATGTTTTTGCAGGTTCCGATACACTCGCCACATCATACATATTGTCCTGTGCAATAAACAAACTGGATTACGATTTGATTCTTTGCGGACGGCAGACAACTGACGGCGACACTGCTCAGGTTGGTCCATGTCTTGCAACTATGCTCGGCATACATCCCATCACCAATGTTCTGGAAATTTCATCCCAAGCAGATAATGAAATTGTATGCCGGACCAGAATGGGTGAAGAGTCGTCTGCATTTCCTTCTCTTCTTACAATCGAGCGTATATGCGACCTTCGGTTTCCAAGTATTTTTTCAAAACCAGGAACCGTTGAGGTTTGGGATAGTTTGAAAATTGGTGCAGATATTTCAAGATGTGGACAATCCGGCTCCCCTACACGAGTTTTGAAATCTTTTGAATCAGATAAAGGTACAAGAAAATGCAAGTTCATCACCATGGATGAACTTGATGGATTGATAAATACGTTAGTGAATCAAAAAAAGCAGGATATTTCTGTTGTCGAAAGCCAGGTAAAACTTAAAAATGTGTGGGCTGTCGGAACAGAAATAGCAAATGAAGCTTGTGCCATAGCTGAAGATGTAACTTTTATAGATGAAACAGACCCACGTAAAATTGCAGAGATGGCCCATCTTAAAAAACCTGAAGTTATTCTCTGGAATGCCAATTTGTGGGGACGAAAAAATGCTCCAATCGTTGCAGCTCTTCTTCAGACGGGACTTTGTGCGGATTGCACCTCACTTGCAACTGACGGGAAAAGGCTTTATATGTACAGACCTGCTTTCGGCGGTAATATAATTGCTAAAATTGAATGTAAAACTACTCCTGTCATGGCAACACTTCGAACAACATCCGATTTTTCTGATATTATTGTTTCCGCAGGAAAAGGCGCATCTGATTCTTTTGCAAAAGTTAAAGCTTTTGCCGATAAATATAATGCTGAGTTATGTGCATCACGTGGACTCGTTGATACAGGAAAAGTCCCCTATCCTATGCAAGTTGGACTTACAGGTAAAACTGTTGCTCCTAAAATTTATGTTGCTATAGGAATATCGGGTGCTGTGCAGCATACCTGCGGCATAGAAAATGCCGATGTTGTGATTGCTGTAAACCCCGATAAGGATGCACGCATTTTTGAATATGCCGATTATGGTATAATAGCTGAATTTTAATTCATTTTAAGGAGGTTAAAATGTTAAACTACAAATTAAAAATCGGACTTATTCCCGAAAGAAGATGGCTTGCCGATGCGGCAACAAGAAAGGGCATTTTTGAGCCAAAACGTGCCCAAATGAATAAGGATAATATTATACAGTACATAAAAAATAATTTCGCCGATGAAAACACCGAGTTTACAGACCTTGAATGGCTTAACGACGAAGGTCTTCTTCACGAAAACAATGATGTCGAAAAAGTTCGCGACTATCTCCTCAAGGAAAAGGTTGATGCCATTTTCATTATCAACTGTAACTTTGGTAACGAAGAAGCAGCAGGTCAGTTGGCAAAACAACTGAATCTTCCCGTGTTGCTTTGGGGACCTCAGGATATGGTGTTTGAGGACGACGGCATAAGATATACCGACTGTCAATGCGGACTTTTCGCAATAAGCAAACAGCTTAATAGACTTAATGTTCCCTTTTCTTATATCGAAAACTGTCCGGTTGAAGATGAAAGGTTTGCCGAAGGTTTGAAAAAGTTCTTTTCCGTTGTTACAATGGTTAAAAACTTCAAAGCTCTTCGTGTAGTTCAGGTCGGCACACGACTTAATCCTTTCAAAAGTGTTATGTATAACGAGCTTGAGCTTACTGAAAAATTTGGTATCAACATGCAGACTGTAAATATGGCAGTTGCGGCAGATAAGCTTGAAAGAATCTTTAAAGAACGTCGCAACGACCTTGAACTTGGTCTTGTTGATTTAAAAGAAAAATACGATGTATCAGGACTTGACGACGAGCTTCTTATGAAAATGCTTGCTTTTGTATATTTTTATATTGAAATTTTTGAAGAAACAAACGCAAGCGTGCTTTCATCCGAATGCTGGACATCAATGCCTCTTGCATTTAATGCAAACCCGTGTCTTGCAATGAGCATTCTTTATGATATGGGATATATTGTAACATGCGAATCCGATATTCACGGTGCAATTTCTCAGGCTCTTCTGATGTGTGCTTCAAGAGGAAAAAATCCGCCGCTTTTCGGTGAATTCACCTGCAAGCATCCAACAAATAAAAATTCCGAATTGTTATGGCATTGCGGTCCATTCCCCTATTCAATGAAAAAGGACGGAGTAAAAGCAAAGCTGTTTAATACAAAACCAAGTTTCCGTGTTAAAGACGGCGAGTATACGATTGCACGTTTTCAGGGTGAAAAAGGAAACTATACTCTCCTTGGCGGTGAGTTTTCCACAACCGACGGACCTCACACCTTTGGTACATATATGTGGGCTGAATTTAAAAATCTTTCTAAACTCGAAAAGAAGCTCATAAATGGTCCGTATATCCACCACATGAGCGAGGTTTACGGCAACTATGCCGATGCGCTTGAAGAGTTTTGTAAATATATTCCTGAACTTACATTTGACCCGCTTGAAGATTAATGAGGAAACATTCTATGAATATTAAAAATGACGGCAGAAAAGATTATATGCCTCTTTTGCTGGATATTCTCAGAACAGCAAAGAACGGCGATACCCTTGTTTTTGAAAGGGGCACATATAACTTTTATCCCGAGCACGCTTTTGAAGTGGAAAGTTGTATTTCAAATCACGATGCAGACGGACTTAAAAAGGTTGCTTTTTTCATAAAAAATATAGAAAACATTGTTATTGACGGCAACGGCGCAGAGTTCATATTCCATGAAACAATGGTACCGTTCCAGATTGAAAACAGTAAAAACGTGTGTCTGAAAAATTTCAGCATAGATTATCCTGATGTAATGTATGCCCAAAGCACTGTTTTGGCGTCGGGAAGTGATTTTTGCGATATAAAAATGTTTCCGGGTTCAAATTATCGCATTGAAAATAATAAGCTTTGCCCTGTTCTTGAGGGAGGTTTTTCCGCTCCGGTACTTACGGCAATGGAATTTGATCCGGTTAATGAATGTGTGGAATATAACACCAATAACCGCGATATAAGGGAATGTACGGCAGAGAGTTTGGATAATGGTGTTGTTCGTTTGAAAGGCGAATTTGAAATACCACCTAAAGCCGGTAACTTTTTCTTTATGCATTACGGTCAGCGATTTGCAGCAAGTATTTTCATAAATGAAAGTGAAAACACCGAAATTGAAAAAATAACCGTACACACAAGTCGCGGAATGGGAATATTGGCACAGATTTCAAAGAATATAAATATTACCGATTATAAAGTTACTCCAAGCACCGGAAATTTCGTTACCTGTCAGGGCGACGGAGCACATTTTGTAAACTGCTGTGGTGATATAGTTCTTGACAGATGCCATATTGAAAAGCAGATGGACGATTCTATGAACTGCCATGGAATATATCTGCAGATATACAAAATTGTTGATGACAACAAAGTTATTGCAAAATCCGTGCATCAGCAGCAACAAGGCGTGCCGATGTTCCGAAATGGAGATACTGCAGAATTTATCCGTACCGATTGTATGGTAACACAGGGTTCCAGCAAAATAAAAAATGTTGATTTGGTTAGCCATTCCGTAATGATCTTGGAATTTGAGGATACTCTTCCCGATACAATCAACGAAGGTGACTGTATTGAAAACATTACTCTTTCACCAAATCTTACGGTTAAAAATTCTTATTTTGGCAAAAACCGTGCCCGCGGACTTATACTGACTACCTGCGGTAAAATTCTTATTGAAGGAAACACCTTTGAAAAAGCAGGATGTGCAATGAAGATGGCAGGAAATCCTCTCTTCTGGTTTGAATCAGGAAGAGTCCAGGATGTAACCGTACGAAATAATACGTTTATTGACTGCAATGCAAATGACAGATGGGGCAAGGCAGTAATTGATATTGTCCCGGCTGTAAAATATCCTGATGCACAGTTAGGTTTTGTTCACGAGAATATCCTTATTGAAAACAATACGTTCAGGGTATTTGATATGGGTCTTGTGTATGCTACGCTTACCAATAATCTTGTTGTAAGAAATAATAAATATGAAAAAACAAACACATACCCCCGAAAAGGCATTGTAAACGAGCATGTTACGCTTATTGAATGCGGAACAACGGATATACAGACCAATTGGGATTAATAAATATCCCCTACGCTATATAGTTGATATATTTAAAAGATACCAAAAAGGTATGTACCCAAACAGCACTGTAAGACAGACAGTCTTTATGTGATAAAAAAATATTAATAAAGGAGACAAGAAAAATGAAAAAAGTGTTATGTTTAATCCTCGCAGCTCTTATGCTCTTTGCAGTAACAGGCTGTAACAACAACACCGCTTCCACTCAAACAGTTAAACTTGGTATGGCAGGCGGCAGCTCTAATACACCGCAGGAAATTATTGACGGTTTTGTAGCTGAATATGGTCAAAAGTACAACATTGAAATCGATGATACCCCCTGGGGTGAGTTCAAAACAAAACTTAACCTCGGTATCGCATCAGGTACAGCTCCGGCACTTTACCTTATGGACTCAGGTTACGTTGCCGATGCCGGTTATTCCGGAGCCAACGTAGACCTCAAACCGTTAATCGACAGAGACATTAATGTTGATGAATATGTATCTGCTATTCTTTCAGGTACAGATAAAGACGGTCATGTTTGGGGTGTTCCTCATGCTATGAATGCAGTTATGGTTTACTACAACAAAGATTTGTTTGACAAAAAAGGCGTAGCATATCCTACAGCTGACTGGACATGGGATGATATGGTTGAAAAAGCTAAAGCTCTTTCTTATGACGAAGACGGCGATGGTAAAAATGACTTTTTCGGCATTAACTGGTCAACAAACATTACAGCCGGCTGGCTCCCGATGATGCTTTCATTCGGTCTTGAACCGATTGATGAAACTTACACAAAAGCTCAGCTTAATACACCCGAAGTTAAAGATACTTGGGATATATATCGCACCTGGAAATACGATATGAAAATTATGCCCGACCGTGACTTTGGTATGCTTTATCCAAACTGGTGGCAGGGAAAAGTTGCTATGACACTGGCTGCAGCATCTAACATCCAGGTATTTAACGACAACTCTTCTGACCTCAACTACGACATTCAGGTAGTTCCTGCAGGCCCTGGTGGAAATCAGAACTGCGTATATGTTCCTAACATGTGGGCTATCTATAACAGAGCAGACCAGACATCTCAGGATGTTGCATGGGAATTCATTAAATACTACTACAGCACCGAATCACAGAATATATGTGCTAAATACAACAAAGGCGGATTCCCGCTTAAAAAATCCGTTTACGAAAACATGGGCGAAACAAAGCCTGCTAACATCAAAGGTATTATCGAAGGTATCGACCAGAGAGGTCATACGCTTGCTGAAGGCCCGGGTTGGGGTGAATGGAGAACTGTTGTAGATAAAGCATATGCTGACTACGTAAGTGATGCACCTACAAAACCTCTTGATCAGATTCTTGCTGACACACAGAAGGAAGTTCAGAGAGTTCTTGATGAAGAAAACGCACAATCAGCTCAGTAATATAAAGAATTACACATAGTCAAAATGTTTGAGGAGATTTATAATGTATAATAACAAAATAGGTACAATCAGAAAACTTTCTAAAATTCTTGATGAAGGCACAGATAAAATCAAAGACCTGGGTCTCGAAACCATTCAACTCAGTTGCTGGGAACCTGAGCTTTATACCCAGGAAACCGCCGATAAGCTCAAGTCCATGCTTGGAGACAGCCTTGAAATTACTTCTGTATGGGCAGGCTGGACAGGTGGTCCCCGAAACTGGAATTTTATAGACGGTCCTTACACACTTGGTATTGTACCGGAAGCATATCGTGCACATAGATTACAAGAAATCATTGAGGCTGCTAAATTTGCCAAAATGCTTGGTGTTAAAGAGGTTGCAACACACGTTGGCTTTATCCCCGAACAGCCCGCAAGCGAACTTTACAGAGTCGTTATGCGTAATATCCGCTACATTGCAGAAGAGCTTGATAAAATGGGCCTAAATTTCAATTTTGAAACCGGACAGGAAACACCGGTAACCCTTATGCGTATGATTACGGATGTTGATATGCCTAATGTCGGTATTAACCTTGACCCGGCAAACCTTATTATGTACGGAAAGGGCAACCCCGTTGATGCACTTGATCTGTTTAAAGGTAAAATCCGTGGTGTACATATTAAAGACGGAGATTATCCGACTGATTTTTATGCACTTGGCGCAGAACGCGTTGTAGGCGAAGGCACGGTTAATTTTGATGTATTTCTCCCAAAACTTCTCAAACAAGGATATACAGGCGATTTATATATTGAACGTGAAATCAGCGGCGACCAGCAGATTGCTGATATCAAAAAAACCATTGCTTATGTAAAAGAATTAATGAAATGAGGTGCCCGATATGTTCAAAGTAGGTATTATCGGATGCGGCGGCATGGGAAATATGCACGCCACTTGTTATGAAGCAATTGATGGTGTCCAGCTTGTCGCAGTTGCCTCAACGAACGAGGATCAACTGCAAAAAATGCAAGAAGAATATAAAGTAAAAACATATTTTTCTGCAGAAGAATCGATTCTTGATTCGGAACTTGACATAATAGATATATGTCTGCCGACATTTCTTCATGTTGAGTACGCAATTAAGGCAATGGAAGCCGGAAAAATTGTTTTTATAGAAAAACCTCTTTGCCTTACGGCAGAGGATGCCGACCTTCTTCTCGAAACACAGAAGAGAACAGGCGCAAAAGTACAGGTTGGTCATGTTGTTCGTTTCTGGGATGAATATGTATGGTTGAAAAACGCGGTAGAAAACAAAATCTATGGCAAACTTATATCAGATAATTTCACAATACTCTCCCCTCTT
>JAFVVU010000032.1 GCA_017502065.1 Clostridia bacterium
GGTACCGATGATTCCGGACGCCATACCTCAATATGAAGTGGGAGTGTATTAAGTTTTTGATAATTTTTTAACGTTGTTTTATTACTGTTCATATCTCAATTATACAACTTTGAAAATTGAAAGTCAAGTATTTTTGATAATATAAATTTTGGGGTAGTTCCCTTTTATTCTATTAATTTTGCTTTTTTTATTGTATAATAAAATTGTATATAAAGGTGGGGTTTTTATGAAAATCAAAAAGCTAATTTCCATAATCCTTGCAGCCACTGTTATTACAGCATGCTTTGGCGCAGTTCCTGCACTTGCGGCAAAATATAAAAAAGGAGATTTCTTTATCAACGGTGATATGGAGCTTCTTGGAACAGCCTTTGCAAAATGGACAGGATATACAGTTGAAAAAGAAATTGTGCACAGCGGTGAAAAAGCGGCAAGAGTTGAAACTGCGGACACATCAAGAAAACTCACACTTTTGCATAGAAATGTTGAAGGGCTGATTGAAAATGAGTCATATACATTATCAGCCTTTGTATATATAAATGAACTTGCTCCGGAAGGAAAAGTTGGTCTTAAACTTGAATTCCGCGATGCAAAAGGCAATATGACAAAACAGGTAGGACCCATATATACCGAGGGAATACCCGAAGGTAAATGGGCTGAAATATCAATAGAAGACATAGCTCCCGCAGGAACAGTAGCTGCTGACCTGCACGTAAGACTTGATAACGGCGGAAGTGTTATTTTTGATGATGTAACATTCTCCGGCCCGATGACAGAAGAAACACTTGACTTTCAGACTGTGCTGAAAGACCGTTATTATGTTTCAAATGAAATAAGTCAGTCCCTGCTTGACGCTGAAAATGCAAAAAATGATGCGGCAGTTATTCTTGAGGGATATCCAAACACAGTTCCAAACCCCGGTTTTGAAGAAGCTGAAGGCGCAAAAGCAATCGGCTGGGAATGTTTAAGTAATGCATGGGGAACAACTGCTACAGTAACAAATGAAGAAGCACACAGCGGAAACAACTCCCTGAAAATATCTTCAACAAGCAGCAGTGCAACAACCTGGGCAAGAGCTTATGTTGATATAGAAGATGGATGCATTCTTCCGGGTGAAGACCACGTGCTTTCCGCATGGGTTAAATATAAAAGTGTTGAACCCAATAAAGGTGCATTTATGAAAATGGAACCGAATGCATCTATGCCGGGTGCCGGTGAACAGGCATCGGGTAACTATTTGTTTGATGATAATGAATGGCATAAAATCAACTTTGTGTTTAACGTAAACACACTAACAACAAGAATCGGTCTTCTTATACGTCTTCGTGGCGCAGGTGAAATCTATTATGATGATATCACTTTCGGGCCTGTAGCATCCACAGCAGAACCAATGGAACTTGATTCCGATACATTCTTCTATACGGAACACGGCACAGGAACAGCAAAAGCAATGATTGATAATTCCAAAGTTCCAATTCCTGAAGGTGCATATGTGGAATTTGCAATAAAAGACGGAAATACAGTTCTTGTAAGTGAAACAGTTCCGGCAAAGCGAAATACCATTTGGGAATTCGACGTAATGACAATGGCGGAAATGAAACGTCCGTATACTCTTCAGGCAACCTATAAAGCAGCGGACGGCACCATTATTTCAGAAACAAAAACAAACGAAATTTACAGGTATAACAGACCGGGCGCACTTGCAGCAGACGGTACATATATGAAAGACGGAAAACCATTCCATCCGTATATTGCATATGAAACAATTGAAGATTATATGCCGCTTGCAAAAGAAATTGGTATCAACGTAATGAGGTCGTTCAACCGTCCGGTAGCCTTCGCAAGAAATGCAGATAACCTCCGCGGGATGCTTGATGATGCTTTAGAAAAAGGCTATCTTGTAGCGGTTGCACTGTATGGAAGCGTTCCTGCAGGTCATGCGATAATTGTGGACACAACACAGGATTTGGTACGTGAATTTAAAGACCATCCGGCAGTGTTTGCGTGGATGATAATGGATGAACCATCACTTAATGCAGGTACAGACAATATGGTAAAAACCTACGACGAAATGGTTCACTGGCTTAAAGAAAGCTATATTGCAATAAGGGAAATTGATGATTATCATCCGGTATATGTTCTTGACACACAGGGTCAGGTAAAAAATCCGGAGCTTTATTCTTCAAGAAACGGTGACGTTTTTGTTACCGACCCGTATCCGGGAAATGAAGCAAGAATTCCGGACAGGGTATCAGAACGTACGGAAGTAGCTGTTGAAACAGTAAACCCGACAAAACCGGTATATATAATCCAGACAACATATGAAATGTAC
>JAFVVU010000317.1 GCA_017502065.1 Clostridia bacterium
AAGCATAGGAGCAGACTATAAATACACAAAAGTTCCCGATGTGGCACACGATGTATGGAAAGTTGCATATACAAAAGAACTTCTTGAATGGCTCCTCAGTAAAAAAAGATAAAGGCATCTTACGATGCCTTATTTTTTTCTGTGGAACACAGCAAGGTTCCGGGGTGCCCGACCGCAATCTTTGATTGCGTTGACGGGTCGGGTTCTTATTCCATTGTTGGGTTTTTAGCCTGGAACACAGGTTCGCATGTAACGTTTATTCCGAGACGTTTGAACACCTTTTCGTCAATAGGCGAAAGTATTACCGAAGAGTGAAGCTCACATCCGCGAAGCTTAGAAAGCTGTTCCATAGCAAGCTCGGCGTTTGCATCGGTTGCCGCACAAATCGAAAGGGCAATAAGAACTTCGTCGGTATGAAGTCTTGGGTTACGGTTGCCGAGATGGTCAGTTTTAAGATGTTGTATCGGTTCAATAATAATCGGTGAAATAAGGTGAACGCTATCGTCAATGCCGGCAAGCTCTTTTAAAGCATTTAAAAGAAGTGTTGCACATGCACCGAGCAGGTCGGATGTTCTTCCGGTTATAATTCGTCCGTCCGGAAGTTCAATTGCCGCTGCCGGAGCATTTGTTTCAACCGATTTTTCAAGTGCCGGTTTTATAACTGCACGGTCATTTTCCGTAACTCCTGCTTTTTTCATAAGCAGTTCGAGTTTATAGATAATATCTTCTTCAAAGGAAACCCCTTTACGCTCGTCGCAAAGGGCGGCATAATATCTGCGGAGTATTTCCTGACGTGATGCGGCTTTTATAACCTCATCATCTATAATGCAGTTTCCTGCCATATTAACACCCATATCAGTGGGTGATTTATACGGACAAGTGCCAAGGATTTTTTCAAGCATAGCGTTAACAACAGGGAAAATCTCAACATCACGGTTGTAGTTAACAGTTGTTTTACCGTATGCATCTAGATGGAACGGGTCAATCATATTAACGTCGTTAAGGTCGGCTGTTGCCGCTTCGTATGCAAGGTTGACCGGATGTGTGAGGGGAATATTCCAGATAGGGAATGTTTCAAATTTTGCATATCCCGCCTGAATACCCATTTTATGTTCATGATAAAGCTGAGAAAGACAGGTTGCCATTTTACCGCTTCCGGGACCCGGCGCAGTAACAACAACAAGGTCTCTTGATGTTTCGATATATTCGTTTTTGCCAAACCCTTCATCACTTACGATTTTGGAAATGTCGGAAGGATATCCTTCAATTGAATAATGGTGATAAACCTTTATTCCAAGTGTTTCAAGACGGCTCTGGAACGCGAGTGCCGAAGCCTGGTCATTGAAACGTGTCATAACAACACTGCCAACATAAAGACCTATTGAACGGAAACAGTCAATGAGTCTGATAACGTCAAGGTCGTATGTAATACCAAGGTCGCCGCGAAGCTTATTTTTTTCAATGTCGGCGGTACTGATGGCAATAACAATTTCAACACGGTCTTTAAGCTGAAGAAGCATTTTGAGTTTACTGTCAGGCTGGACCCCGGGCAGTACTCTTGATGCATGAAAATCGTCAAAAAGCTTGCCGCCAAACTCAAGATAGAGTTTACCCCCAAACTGCTCAATACGATCCATAATGTGTTGAGACTGCAAATGCAGATATTTATCGTTATCAAATCCGATTGACACCGCTAGTGACCTTCTTTCTTTAATAAGCTTCATACTATTCCATTATACAACAAAATTTTACGGATTTCAAGGGGAAGAACGATTTTTAATAAAATAATATAAACAACCTTGAAATTTATTGTAAAATGTGTTATACTTACATATATGTTAAACATACAGTGAAAGGACTGAACCTCGTTATGGGAACAAGAGTTGAAACAAAATGTATTCATGAAGGCTGGAAACCTGCTAAAGGGGAACCAAGACAGCTGCCGATTTATCAAAGTACAACATTTAAATATGATACAAGTGATGAAATGGGTAAGCTTTTTGATCTGGAAGCATCCGGCTATTTTTATACAAGACTGCAGAATCCTACAAACGACAGTGTTGCAGAAAAAATCTGTGCACTTGAAGGCGGTGTGGCAGCAATGCTCACATCCTCCGGACAGGCAGCTAACTTCTATGCGATTTTCAATATCTGTGAATCGGGAGATCATTTTATTGCTTCATCGGCAATTTACGGAGGTACATATAACCTGTTTTCAGTAACAATGAAAAAAATGGGTATTGAATGTACATTTGTTGACCAGTCGCTTCCTGAAGAAGAGCTTGCAAAATATTTCAAACCTAACACAAAAGCTGTTTTCGGTGAAACAATCACAAACCCGACAGTTACAATATTTGATTTTGAAAAATTTGCTCGTCTTGCGCATTCGCACGGGGTGCCGCTTATTGTTGATAACACGTTTGCAACACCGATAAACTGCAGACCGTTTGAATGGGGAGCAGATATTGTAACACATTCAACAACAAAATATATGGATGGTCAGGGTGTTGGCGTTGGCGGCGCAATTATAGACAGCGGTAACTTTGACTGGATGAAATATGCCGACAAATTCCCGGGACTTACAACTCCTGATGAATCATATCACGGCATTACATATGCTGAAAGATTCGGCAAAGGTGCATATATAACAAAAGCAACAGCACAGCTTATGAGAGACTTAGGCTCAATTCAGTCACCGCAGAACGCGTTCTATCTTAATCTCGGACTTGAAACACTTCACGTAAGAATGGACAGACATTGTTCAAATGCTCTTGCAGTGGCAAAATACCTTAAAAATCACGAAAAGATTGCATGGGTGCACTATGCAGGTCTTGAAGATGATGAATATTATGAACTTGCACAGAAATATATGCCGAAAGGAACCTGCGGCGTGCTTGCATTTGCAGTAAAAGGCGGAAGAGAAGCTTCTATCAAATTTATGGACAGCCTTAAATTTGCAAATATCGTAACTCACGTTGCGGATGCAAAAACATGTCTGCTTCATCCGGCAAGCCATACTCACAGACAGCTTACTGAACAGCAGCTTATTGAAGCAGGCGTTGCTCCGGACCTTATCAGGCTTTCTGTAGGTATAGAAAACGTTGATGACATTATTGAAGATCTTGAGCAGGCACTTGCGCTCATAACATTATGATCGGAGGATAAACATATGTATTCAATTTATGTAATATTCAAATGCTTGCCGGGTAAAAGGGAAGAATATATAAATAAAATAAATGCAGAAGGAATTGCTGATGCAGTAAGAGCTGAAGACGGCTGCATCTGCTACAACTATTATTTTTCCGAAAAAGATGAAAATGAAATCCTGCTTATTGAAAAATGGGAAACCAAAAATCATCAGCAGGTACATCTTGATCAGCCACATATGGTACGCCTTCGTGAGTTTAAAGGCGATTATGTTGAATCAACAACACTGGGTGAATTTGAAATTAAATAATATTAACGGATAACAACACAAGCAGATATATTGCTTGTGTTGTTACATTCTGGAAAGAGGAAAAAATGCTTGCAAATTTTCATACTCATACAACTTTTTGCGACGGGAAAAACACTCCTGAAGAAATCGTTCTTTGTGCAATAGAAAACGGATTTGATGCGATTGGCTTTTCGGGTCATGTTAACACACCGTTTGACCTTAGTTACTGTATGCAGGATACAGCAGGGTATGTTGCGGAAATAAAGAGGCTTAAAGAAAAGTATAAAGGCAAACTGAATATTTATCTCGGAATAGAGGAAGATATGTATGCACTTGTAAACAGACAGGATTATGATTATATAATCGGATCAAAACATTATTTGTTTAACGGTGCAAAATATTTTTCAATTGATTCAAGCTGTGATACTCTGCAAGAATGTCTTGATCTTTTTGAAGGGAACGCGCTTGCTCTTGCAAAAAATTATTATGAAACTTTCTGCAACTATATCCTGAAAAGAAAACCGGATATAGTAGGACATTTTGATCTTATAACAAAATTTGAAGAAACGGGGACGCAGTGGTTTTTAAACAATGCAGACTATATGAACCTTGCGGAACGGTATATTTCAGAAGTAGCGGATAAAGCAATTTTTGAAATAAATACGGGAGCAATGGCAAGAGGAATAAGAAAAACGCCATATCCAAGTACAAACTTGATATATGTACTTAAAAAGTATAATGGGAAAGTAATACTTTCGTCTGACTCTCATAGTGCTGAAACATTAAGCTTCTGCTTTGAAGAAACAAAAAAACTACTGCGTGATATTGGATTCGACAGCATTTATGAGTTTGATAAAAGAATGTTTAAAAAGAGGGTTCTCTAAAAATCCTTAACTTAGTATTTAAAACATAAGGGGAACTTTTTATGCAGAAAAAATATTTTTTGGGGTTGGATCAGGGAACAACAGGAACCACGGCATTACTGTTTGATGAAAAGTGGAATCAGGTATCTGTAGGATATCAGGAAATAACACAGTTTTATCCGAACCCCGGTCTGGTAGAACATAACGGAGAGGAGCTTGTTGAGTCACTATTAAAAGCTACTGAACAAGCTTTGAAGAATATAAATGCAAACGCAAATGAAATTAAATGTATTGGGCTTGACAATCAGGGGGAAACAATAATTTTATGGGATAAAAAAACAGGGAAACCTGTATACCCTGCTATTGTATGGCAAGACCGACGTACTGCTGCAGAAGTGGATGAATTGAATAAAACCCATGCAGAATTGTTTTATAGTCGTACAGGGCTTAAGCTTGATTCGTTTTTTGGCGCTACAAAAATCAGGTGGGTATTAAAAAACATACCGGAAACAAAGGAACTTTTAAAACAACACCGATTGGCAGCAGGTACACTTGATACATGGTTCATCTGGAAACTAACCGGTGGAAAAGAGTTTGTTACCGATTGTGTAACCGCCGGCAGAACGTGTCTGATGAATGTTGATAAATTGTGCTGGGATAAGGAAATACTTGATTTGTTGGAAATCCCGATTGAAATACTACCGGAAATCCGTGAAAATGCTACACTTTTCGGAACAACAGAGCCGGATGATTTTTTGGGAGCGGCAATACCGATAACAGGTAGTATTGTTGATCAGCAGGCTGCACTTCTCGGTCAGGGATGTAATAAGTACGGCGACATAAAAACAACCTATGGAACTGGATCATTTATGCTTATGAACACAGGTGAAACAAGGCAAAAAAGTGATGCAGGATTATTGTCAACATTGGCTTTGGTACATAACGGAAAACCAAGTTATGCATTAGATGGCGGAATTTATATTGCCGGCGCAGCAGTTAACTGGTTGAAAAACGGACTGAAAATAATTGAAACCGCACAACAGGCCGATGAACTCGCAAGATCTGTTAAAGATAATGGGGGAGTATATTTTGTGACGGCTTTTTCAGGACTTGCTGCACCTTATTGGGACTCATATGCACGCGGAACAATGGTTGGTATTACCGGTGGCTGTACAAAGGCTCATATTGCACGTGCAACGTTAGAAGCAACGGCATATCAGGTCAAGGATATATTTGATATTATAAGTTCTGATTCAAAAACATCAATTCAAAGCATGCGTGCAGACGGTGGTAGCACAGCAAGTAAATTTCTGATGCAGTTTCAGGCTGATTTACTGGGTATTCCGGTTGAAATTCCTGTGATTTCAGAAACTACAGGACTTGGCGCTGCTTTTCTGGCGGCATTGGGTATAGGAGAAATATCATCTTTGGAAGAAATGTCAAAATTATGGAAAAGAAAAGCTGTTTATGAACCCAGGATGAGTGAAGATGAAAGAATGTTTTTGATTGATAGCTGGCACCGCGCTGTTGAAAGAGCAAAAAGATGGGCAATTGATGAATAAATAAAATGAGTCCGGTATTGTACCGGACTCATTTTTAATTAAATCAATATTCACGTCTTGAACAGGTTGGTTTCCAAATTTATTTTTCGTCTTTATAAATTTCTTTAAAGTATTTGTATGTATCAACCTTTAATTCACCGCAGGCATCTTCATCACAGGCGATAATTCCGCAGGGGTGGAGCTGGAGCGCACTGATTGTCCACGCATGATCAACGCCGCCTTCAACACAGTGACGAAGTGCACGTGCTTTGTTGTGACCGCTGATAAGAAGAAGTACCTTCTTGGAATCACAAACAGTACCAACACCAACTGAAAGAGCAGTTTTTGGCACTTTGTTCGGGTCGTTATCAAAGAAACGTGAGTTTACAATGAGTGTATCCTGTGTGAGTGCACGAACTCCTGTGCGTGATGTAAGGGAAGTAAACGGTTCATTAAAAGCAATATGTCCATCTACGCCGCTGCCGCCAAGGAAAAGGTCAATTCCGCCGTAAGAAGCAATTTTATCTTCATATCTCTGGCATTCTGCTTCAAGGTCATCAGCCATACCGTTAAGAATGTTGATGTTTTCGGCAGGAATATCGATATGATTAAAGAAATTATCGTGCATAAAATACCAGTAACTCTGGTCATGTTCTCTTGGAAGCCCAACGTATTCGTCCATATTGAAAGTTACAACATTTTTAAAGCTTACTTTTCCGGCTTTGTTCATTTCAATAAGTCTTTTGTACACACCAAGCGGAGAAGAACCGGTCGGCAGTCCAAGAATAAACGGACGGTCTTCTTTGTGGCTGTTTATTGCATCAGCGATGTGATTTGCAGCCCATGCACACATTTCGTCATAATTGTTTTTAATAATAAGTTTCATCAGTATCACTCTCCATATATAGCTATTGCATATTATATAATAATTATATCATATAAAAACAGATTTGTCTTTATATAAATCTTTAGAAAATTTATATTTTTATTGTGAGATTTTGTCAATTATTGCAATGAGTAATGATTTATGCTATAATTATTAACAATATACTGTAGATTGGAGGGCGAATGATGCTGTGGGAAAACTTAAGAGAAGAAGAATTTGAAGGAGCCATTGCAGCTTCCAAAGGATTATGCATAGTGCCTGTCGGATGTCTTGAAAAGCACGGTCAGCATCTGCCTGTAGGTAC
>JAFVVU010000318.1 GCA_017502065.1 Clostridia bacterium
GACGAACTGCAAGAGTATCATAATCGTATACAAGCTCTTCAAAAATTTCGGGGTCGGGTTTAAATGTAACCTTTGTACCTGTTTCTTTTGTATCTCCCACTATTGTAAGAGGCTGCATTGTTTTTCCGCGTTCATAACGCTGAACATGAATATGCTCACCATCGCAGATTTCAACCTCAAGAGATGTTGAAAGAGCGTTAACAACGGAAGCACCAACACCGTGCAGACCGCCGGATACCTTATATCCTCCGCCGCCGAATTTACCGCCGGCATGAAGAATTGTAAATACGACTTCAACCGCCGGAATTCCCATTTTCGGGTGAAGTCCAACCGGAATACCACGCCCGTCGTCCTTTACTGTAATTGAATTATCCTCATTAATTGTAACGTAAATGTTTTTACAGTATCCTGCAAGTGCTTCGTCGATACTGTTATCAACAATTTCGTACACAAGGTGATGTAGTCCGCGTACGGAAGTTGACCCGATATACATACCCGGTCTTTTTCTTACGGCTTCAAGCCCTTCAAGGACCTGAATCTGGCTCTCATCATAATTAGTGGAATTAACTTTCTGATTGTCCATAATATCCTCCGTTTATACTTATTTCTCCTCCAAGTTCTTCAAAACGTTTGTTTAATGTTGATGAAGAAATGGGCGAAATATAAATTCTGCTTTTTCCTTTTGTTTCTGTTATAATAAAGGATTTTGGCAAATCCTCTTTTGATACGTTAATTATAAATTCTTCCTCTTCCGACACGGCAAGAAACTCGCGCGTTATTGCGGAAAGAGTTGTTGTTTCAAAATCAAATATTGATATAATGTCGTCCGTTACAATCATTACATCGTTTCCAATATGTAAATACATAGGCTAACTTCCGTTTCCGCAAGAAATTTTACCGTTTTCAACATAAAAATAACTTGCTTTTCCTTCAATATTAAGTTTATCACCATCAGTACAGGTGATTATTACCTGTTTATCTTTTATTTTACTGAACAGAAATTTTCTTCGTTCAATATCAAGCTCACTAGCAATATCGTCAAGCAGCATAACGGGGTATTCGCCTGTCTGCTCCTTAAAAAGCTCCGCCTCAACAAGCTTAAGCGATAAAACAATACTGCGCTGCTGACCCTGCGATGCAAACTCTCTTGCATTTTTGCCGTTTATATAAAACATAATATCGTCTCTGTGCGGACCGATAAGACATACTCTTTCTTCTTTTTCCCTGTCAGAGATATTTTGTATATGATACATATAATGTTGTTTTATACGGAACTGGTCAAAATCGTCTTTAAAATCAATGGATTTTATATATGCAATCCCAAGTTTTTCATTTTTCTCGGTGATTTCATTATAAATCGGTTCAATCATTTCCTTTATCTTATTAATAAGCGATGCGCGGTACCACATAATTGTGCTGCCGTATTCCGCAAGCTGCTCATTCCACACATAAAGGGAAGAATCATATCCGTCTTTTAAAAGCTTTGATTTCTGCGCAAGCACTTTATTATACTGCGACAGCGCAAAAAGATATTTTTTGCGCAGCTGCCCTGCACAAAGGTCAATAAACTTTCTCCGGACGGCAGGCCCGTCTTTTATAATTGAAAGCTCCTGCGGCGTAAACAAAATAACGTTAAGTCTGCCAATAAGGTCAAGCCTTTTTTTAATAACCGTTTCATTAACTTTAATCTGTTTTGAATCGGGTTTTATTAAAACGCTGTTTGTTCTTTCCATTCCGTCAGATATATAATCCACCGAAACACGCGCAAACTCGCTTCCGAAATTTATAAGATTTTTTTCTTTTAAAAATTTAAAGGATTTTCCCATTGCACAAATATAAACCGCTTCTAAAAAATTGGTTTTTCCCTGCGCATTATTACCGTAAAACACGTTTATTCCGGGCGAAAGCTCAACATTTTGCAACCCGTAATTACGAAATCCTTCAATATTAACGGAATTTATATACATATTATCTTTACGCCGTAACCTCAAGCTCGATTGTTACATCATCAGCATATATGATTACTGTGTCTCCGCTGTATATTTTTTTTCTTCTTTCACTTGCAGTCACGCCGTTAACATCGACAATACCTGCAAAAATCATTTCTTTAGCTTCCCCTCCGCTAAGCGCAATTCCCGAAAACTTAAGTAACTGGTCAAGCTGAATATAGGGAGTAGTAATTTTAATTTCCTGTTTCATATCTTATTTAAGACGTACCGGCAACACAATAAATGTAAATGCCTCGTCATCCTCGCTTGGTTTAATAACTGTAGGATTAACACTTCCCACAATTTCAATTTTAATTTTATCACAGTCTGTTGCTTTAAGTGCATCCATAAGGAACTTGCAGTTATATCCAACTTCAAAGGATTCAGTTCCTTCGGCTTTTACTGCAATAATGTCTTTCATATTACCTTTGCCTGTGTTACACATAACAGTAACCTTATCTGCTTCATAAACAACCCTTACAGGAGTTTTATTTCCTTCCGCATCGGCAAGAAGTGCCGCTCTGTCAACACTTTTAATAAATTCAGATGCATCAATAACTGCGCTGTAATTATGTGATTTAGGAAGAATATTTTCATAATTTATAAACTCGCCGTCAAGAAGTCTTGATAAAAATCTGCAGTTACCGTATTCAAAAAGAACATTTTTATCACTTATGTTAATAACTACTTTATCTTTTGTGCCGCCTGAAATTCTTGAAAATTCAATAAGAGATCTGCCCGGAATAATAAATCCTGTTTCAGGCATTGTATTTTCATTTTTAGTATATGAAATTGCCATTCTGTAACCGTCAATCGCAACAGCTTTTATCATATCATCTTTAACATCAATTTTTATACCTGTTAAAATTGGTTTACTGTCGGTCTGAGCAATTGCAAAAGAAGTTTTCTTTACAATATTTGAAATAACTTCGCCTGTAGTAACAATATTCTGTGAAACGTCAATATCAGGGATTTTCGGGAAATCTTCCGGAGAAATTCCGATAATTGTGAAATCAAGCTCTCCACAGGTGATTTTAACGTTGGAATCTGAACCTGTTTCAAAGAAAATAACACCTTCCGGCATTCTTCTTATAATTTCGCAGATAATTTTTGCATTAACGGAAATACTTCCTTTTTCATAAACAGTTGCAGGAATATAATATTCAACTGCAATTTCAAGGTTATTACCTGTAATTTTAATTCCTTCATCCGCTTCAATTAAAAGCATTTCAAGTACAGGAAAAGATGTACTTGCCGAAGCAGCTTTTGATGCTGTTGATACAGCTTCTAAAAAATCAGTATTGGCACAAGAAAATTTCATTATGTAATTCCTCCGTCTTAATTATTTATATATATTTCAGTAGTAGTAGTAGGGGGTGTAGAAAATGTTGAAAACTGCAAAATTCCCTTTAAACTACGTATTTTTTTATCAACACAGCCTGTTGATAAATCTATTTATTATTAACACATTTTTTTATGTTTATACATTAAATTTTTTTATACACATTTTATTCCATGTGTAATCCACAGGGTAGGGTGTTAATAATGTTAATTATCAAGAGTTTTTAAAATATCGTTTAAATCATTTTTAACCGAAATATCGGTTTTAAGGTCAGCTTCAATTTTATTTATTGCATGCATTGCAGTTGTATGGTCACGGCCGAATTCCTGTCCGATACGCGGATAAGAAAGGTCAAGCAGAGTTCTGCAGATATACATACAAAGCTGACGTGCGTAAGAAATTTCTTTTGTTCTTTTCTGACTCATGAGGTCTTCCGGGAAAATATCAAAATAATCCGATACGCACTGTTTTATCTGTGAAACTGTGTATGTACGCTGTGTATGACCGGAATATTCCGATAAAATTCGTTTAGCCAGGTCAAGATGAACATCTTCACGTTCAAATGCGGTAAACGCCGTAATTCTGTTAAGTGCACCTTCAAGCTCACGGATGTTACTGTCAACGCTTTGTGCGATGTATTCAAGCACGTCATACGGAATTCTTACTGAAATTGACTGCATTTTCTTCTGCAGGATTGCAAGACGTGTTTCATAATCAGGAGCCTGAATATCACAAATAAGTCCCCATTCAAATCTTGAGCGAAGTCGCTCTTCAAGAGTGTGCATTTCTTTCGGCGGATGGTCACTTGAAAGAATAATCTGCTTGTCCGCCTGATAAAGATGATTGAATGTATGGAAAAATTCTTCTTCCGTTGTATGTTTTCCGGCAATAAACTGAATATCGTCAATGAGTAGCACGTCAATTTCACGGTATTTATTGCGGAACTGTTCATTTTTATTTTCCTGAATTGATGTAATAAGGTCGTTCATAAACTTTTCGGAAGAAATATACATAATCTTCAGCGACGGGTTAAGAACCGATATGTAGTTTCCGATAGCGTGAAGAAGATGAGTTTTTCCAAGTCCGGACGAACCGTATAAAAACAGGGGATTGTAAGCCTGTGCCGGACTTTCCGCAACCGCAAGTGACGCAGCGTGCGCAAATCTGTTTGCAGAACCTACAACGAAATTATCAAAAGTGTATTTTGGGTTAAGCCCGATAGCATTTAAGTTTTTCTTTTCCGGCTCGGCGTTTGTACCTGAATGACTTGGTATAAACTCGTCCACCTGATTTGAATAAATTGTATTAAGAGTAACATTTGTGCCGATAACCTGCGACAAACAGTTACAAACAAGAGAATTATACATTCCGTCAATTGCGTTTTTAGCAAATGTATTTTCTACCGCAACTGTGAAAACCCCGCCGGAATAATCAAGCGGAACAATCGGTAAAAACCAGGTATTGTAAGAAATTGATGTAACCTCCGGCTGCAAAAGCTCAAGACAACTTGCCCAGATTTCTTTTATATTTTTCATTTATTTCATCTCCAATCAAAGAAAAAATTCATATTTTCCACAGGTTGTGGATAATTTATCAACAATAGTTCCCTTTTATATTATATAATTATATATATTATAACATATATTAAAAGAAAAAACAACACGTAATTTAAATTTTATGGAAGAAAATTAACAAAAAATGGCTTTTCTATTGATAAAAAGAGAAAAATGTGTTAGAATGAGAAAAAATAAACGTAAAGGAATACAAAATGAAAAGAAATTACGGTATTGATGCTCTTCGTATTGTTTCAATATTCATGGTAATAATTCTGCACGTTATGGCGCAGGGCGCGGCAATTTATTCCGTGGATAAAGGCAGTGCAAATTATTATATTTTCTGGTTTCTTGAAATGGCGTCATTTTGCGCGGTAAACTGTTTTGCGCTTGTTTCGGGATATGTCGGATACGGCAGGAAAAAAAAGCTATCCTCAATAATATCGCTTTCGGCGCAGGCACTTTTTTATGTAATTGTGTTTACGGCGGCAGGATGCATTGCAAAAGGTGCATTTGATAAAGATTTTGTTCTTGCCTCGCTCCTTGCGGTGAGGGAGGGCGGATTCTGGTATTTCAAAGCATATCTTTGCGCGTGGTTTTTCTTTCCGCTTATTGATATTGCGGTTGAAAAGCTTGAAAGAAAACAGCTTAAACGAATGGTAACGGCAGGATTCATATTCTTCTCGGTAGTGCCGCTCATATTTTTTGCGGACCTTTTCCGCACCGGTCTCGGATATACACCGCTGTGGCTTCTCGTTATGTACTTCTACGGTGCATACGTTAAAAAATACGGAATTGAAGAAAACAAAAAACCGCTTAAATATTTTCTTTTGTTCCTGCTTATGTCGGTAATAACATGGGCAGGCGTAATTGCAATAAAATCGGTTGAGGGAAAAGCAGC
>JAFVVU010000319.1 GCA_017502065.1 Clostridia bacterium
GGTTCATAGTTTTCAATTTTTTCTTCTCCGTATGCTCCTGAATATTCATCTGCATTAACATAGATTCTGTTGAACAAGCCTTGCTCGGCATCTTCTCTTGCAGATTCCATTCTTCCTTTTGATCCGTATACAGAATACCAAACCGAGTTTTTATATAAATCTCCGTGGAGACTCTTGATGAGACCACCATTTTCAAGTTCTATCATTTCAACACCGAACTGGCCGCCTTTTGCACCAACTCTTAAGTGACGTTCACATTTTTTGCTTTCATAACCTGTTACTCTTACCGGACGAAGTCCTGTTATGTGAATGAGCGGACCGATAGAATGTGTACAGTAGAAGTTTGCATACATTCTGTTACGCCAGTGGTCTTCTTCCCCGTATGTGATACTGTGCCAGCAATATTCGCAGTTATGTGCGTATTCGCCTTCACCGTATTCAAACTCACCGATTTTACCTTCACGGTAAAGTCTTCTCATTTCAGTTGGTGCCGCCATATAGCAGTAGTTTTCGCCGTATGAATATACAAGACCTGTTTTTTCAATTGTTTCAATAAGCTCAACTGCTTCTTTCATATTCTGAACCGGCAGAACTTCACTGTAAACATGTTTACCTGCATTTAAGGCTTTGATTGCAAAGGGAGCATGTTCGTTCGCATAATTTGCAAGAACAACCGCATCCATATCGTGTTTAAGAAATTCATCATAATCTGTGTAGTATGTAATATCCGCACCCGGATTAAGTTCCTTCTGCTTTTCAATTGCATCGCTCCATTTGTCGCATATAGCAACAAGCTCCGCATTGTCCGCCGCCTTACAGTATTTAATCATACTGTTTCCTCTGTATGCACCTATTACACCAACTCTTACTTTTTTCATAGTGATAACCTCCCTATTTATTGCTTACATAGTCGTTTTCGCCCTGACATTCTTCATCCCACATTTTTGCCATTTTTTCATACACAGCATCCGGAATATCGGGATTGCCGAGTGAGAAGGAAGGAATAAGCATATCTCCTGCTACCTTCGGATCTGTACATGTTGTGTCGTTACGCCATTTATCTCGTTCTTCTTTATTTCTTAAGTTAGGGATTTCCACAGTAATTCCGCCCGCAAGAATTGAACGGTATGCAAACATACCCGGCAGGAACATATCAAGAGCTTCAAAAATATCAATTGTATCGGCATTTTCATCGCCTTTTATTTTTTCAATGAAGTTGTACATTGAATAGAAGTCGGAGCCGCCGTGTCCGTACTGTTTACTTACTTCACTAAGGTCATTTACCGGTAAGTATGCATCAATTTTTTCTTCGCCATATGCCCCCGGAGTTTCATCTGCATTGACATAAATATTTGTTGCCGGAAGTCCAAGTTTTGCATCTTCTCTTGCAGATTCCATTCTTCCTTTGGAACCGTATATAGAATACCATATTGAGTTTTTATATAAATCACCGTGGATACTCTTAATGATACCGCCGTTTTCAAGTTCTATCATTTCAATTCCGAACTGACCGGTTTTTGCACCACCTGAAGTTTTGCGTTCATTTTTTCTGCCTTCAAATCCGACAACAGAAACTGGACGAAGGCCTGTTATATGAATTATAGGACCAACGGAATGTGTACAGTAAAATGTTGCATATACATTATTCCGCCAATGGTCTTTATCTCCATATGTAAGACTGTGCCAACGGTTTTCACAGTTATGAATGTATTCACATTCACCGTATTCAAATTCACCAATTTTACCTTCACGGTAAAGCTTTCTCATTTCATAAGGAGCCGCCATATAGCAGTAGTTTTCACCGTATGAATAAATAAGACCGGTTTCTTCAATTGTTTCAATAAGTTCTACAGCTTCTTTCATTGTCTGGCATGGCAGGACTTCGCTGTACACGTGTTTGCCTGCTTTAAGTGCTTTAATTGCAAACGGTGCATGCTCGGTTGCATAGTTTGCAAGAACAACTGCATCCATATCGTGTTTAAGAAATTCATCAAAATCCGTGTAGAATGTTATTTTGCCTTCTTCATCAAGCTCTTTTTGTTTTGCAAGAGCTCCTTCCAGCTTGTCACAAATAGCTACAAGCTCTGCATGTTCTGCTCTCTTGCAGTATTTAATCATCTGATTTCCGCGGTACGCGCCTATTACACCAACTCTTACTTTTTTCATCTTATTTCGCCGCCTTTTTATTGCTTATATAATCGTTTCCTTTCTGACATTCTTCATCCCACATTTTTGCCATTTTTTCATACACAGCATCCGGAATGTCGGGATTTCCTAATGAGAAGGAAGGAATAAGCATATCCCCTGCTACTTTCGGGTCAACACAGGTTGTATCGTTGCGCCATTTATCTCTTGCTTCTTTTTCTCTGAGATTCGGCACGTCCATCGGAATACTGCCTGCAAGCACTGAACGGTATGCAAACATACCCGGAAGGAACATATCAAGGGCTTCAAAAATATCAATTGTTTCGGCATTTTCATTCCCTTTTATTTTCTCAACAAAATTATACATTGAATAAAAATCCGAGCCTCCGTGGCCATATTTTTTACTTACTTCGGTGTGTTCATTGGTCGGGTCATACTTTTCAATTTTTTCTTCGCCGTACGCTCCGGAGTATTCATCTGCATTAACATAAATTCTTCCAATACCGTGTTTATACTCATCTTCTCTTTCAGATTCCATTCTTCCTTTTGAACCGTATACTGAATACCAGATAGAGTTTTTGTACAGTCCAC
>JAFVVU010000320.1 GCA_017502065.1 Clostridia bacterium
CCGAGTGCTTCAAACACCGCGCGAAGAGGAAGCATTGTTCTGCCGTTTACGATTTTTGCAATAACGTCAGACTCAACATATTTACCGCCTACATAAACATTGACAGGCTCGCCGTCTGCCGCAAATGCACCCATTGAAAGCACCAGACAAAGTGCAAGAATAAGTGATAATACTTTTTTCATTTTCATTTCCCCCAAAAATGTATTATGTGTGTAACTAAACTTTAACATACCCGTAAGAAATTGTCAAGGTTAAAGCATTGACATATATATGTTTTTTTAGTATAATACAGATGCTATGTTAATTTAACAAAAGGAGAAAAGAAAAATGAAAAAAATACTTATGATAATGATTGCGGCAGCGCTTGTTTTATCAATGGCTGCATGCAGCAATAAACCGGCAGAAGTACAGCCGGACGAAACTGTTGCGGCAGGAGCTGCTGCAGAAACACCTGCACCGGACGGAACGCCGGAACTTCCGGAAAAAACACCGGAAGAAACTAAAAAACCTGAAGGAACAAAGGCTCCGGAAAAAACTCCCGAAGCACCTGCAGTATCCGAATCACCGGTTGCTACACCTGTTCCCACACCGACTCCTCAAACACCGAAAACAGTTGGTAACACACTTCTTGCGGCATTTAAAGCAAATGCCGGCGGAAGCGCACTTTCAGTTGCTGAAAGCCTTTCTTCAAACTCTGTAATCAAAGTTCCGGTAGGCGCAATGGAAATTGAACCGGGATACCTTACAGGTTTTGATAACACAGAAATCACAGGCTTTAAAGAAGGCGCAGTATTTATGCCGATGATTGGTACAATCCCGTTTGTTGGATATGTATTCACACTTGAAAATGCGGCAGATGCACCGGCATTTATTTCAAAGCTTAAATCTGCGGCAAACCTTCGCTGGAACATCTGCACATCAGCAGATGAAATGGTTGCAGGAAGTTCCGGTAATAAGGTATTTTTCGTAATGTGCCCGACCGAATTTGGCGAATAATTTGCACTGCGTTAAAACGTCTGAAAAACTATAATAAAAATTGTAGGGGAGAGCCTATGTGCTCTCCCGCAAAAAAGGCTGACTTTGTCAGCCTTTTGATATAAGGAGGCAATATGCTTTTTTCAAGTATATCATTTTTATATTATTTTCTGCCGGCAGTGTTACTCTTGTATTTTGCCGTGCCGAAACCCATTAAAAATGCGGTACTTCTGGTGTCAAGCCTTGCATTTTATGCATGGGGCGAACCTAGATACGTATTTTTAATGATTGCAAGCATACTTGTAAATTATGTGCTTGGTATTGCAATTGAAAAATTCCGAGGAAAACCGCTTTCCAAGGTATTTCTCGGCATATCGGCCCTATTTTCGCTCGGTATGCTCGGATACTTTAAATATGCCGATTTCTTCATTGCAAATTTCAATAAAATAACCGGTCTTTCGGTGGGGATGCTGAAATTAGCACTTCCTATCGGAATAAGCTTTTACACATTCCAGATTTTAAGCTATACAATTGACGTGTACAGAGGCACTGTTGCGGCGCAGAAAAACCCGATTACACTCGGTGCATATGTGGCACTTTTTCCGCAGCTTATTGCAGGCCCGATTGTGCGCTACAGTGATGTTGAGAAGCAGCTCGGCAACCGCACACACAGCTTTGAAAAAGCTGCACTCGGCATCCGCAGGTTCATTCTCGGACTTGCAAAAAAGGTTATAATTGCAAACACTCTCGGCGAGCTTTGCGAGGCATTTCATGCTTCGGGCGATAAGTCGGTAATGTTTTACTGGCTGTTTGTAATCGCATATATGTTACAGATTTATTTTGATTTTTCCGGCTACAGCGATATGGCAATCGGTCTTGGAAAAATCTTTGGATTTGACTTTATGGAAAACTTCCGATATCCGTTCATTTCCCGTAGTATAAGCGAATTCTGGCGCAGATGGCATATCTCGCTCGGCAGCTGGTTCCGGGATTATGTATATATCCCGATGGGCGGCAACCGCGTGGGCAAAACACGTCAGCTGTTTAATATCCTGACGGTATGGTTCCTGACGGGATTCTGGCACGGAGCGGAATGGAACTTTATTGTATGGGGACTTTATTTTGCCCTTTTCCTTACGCTTGAAAAGTTTTTCTTTGCGAAATATCTTGAAAAAGCGAAAGGACTTAACCATATTTATGTACTGTTTTTTGTTGCAATAAGCTTTGGCATTTTCTCTGCATCGGGAATGACGCAGGCACTTTCCGTTGTTGGCGGAATGTTCGGCGCAGGCGGAATTCCATTTATTTCTGCGGAATTTGTGTATAACCTGCGAAGCTTTGCGCCGCTTCTTGTTATAGCAGCAGTTGGTGCAACACCGCTTGT
This sequence comes from Clostridia bacterium, assembly GCA_017502065.1. GTDB lineage: Bacteria > Bacillota > Clostridia > RUG12999 > RUG12999 > RGIG4103. The sequence goes on from JAFVVU010000320.1 coordinate 2,360, forward strand.
TACAACGTTAAAAAATAAACTTCCGTCAAAGGTTTGTGACGTGCTTGAAATACCCGTGCTTCTTGTACTTCTTCTGATCGCAACGGCATATCTTGCCGACGGGTCGTTCAATCCGTTCTTGTATTTCAGGTTTTAAAAGCCGAGTGGAACCTAACCCCACAAGGTTTAAAACCATAAATTTTGCGTTATACTGCAGAAAATTCTGCAAATATACGCGAGTATTATTTTTGAATTTTCTTTGTCTTCCATCAAAATTTAAGGGTTTTAAACTCTTCGACCTCAAAGGATGACAAATTACAAGAATAAAAACTTAAAAAATTTAAGGCTTATGGGGTTCTATTCCCCTCGGCTTGGAGGAAATATGAATAAAATTAAAAACATTATAACAACAGTTTTGTTTGCGGTTTTGATTTTTTCGGTTTCTGCCGTATGCATATTAAAACCGCAGGGCGAATATTCGCCGGGAGAGCGCCGCGCGCTTGCAAAAATGCCGGAATTTTCGGCACAGTCACTCTTTTCGGGCGAGTTTACGGACGGGTTTGAAAATTATAGTACCGACCAGTTTCCGTTTCGTGAAAACTTAAGAACGGTTAAAGCGCTTTTTGCTACCGGCGCACTCGGAAAGCTTGATAATAACGGACTTTTTGCATCACAGGGTCACCTTTCGAAGATTGACAGTCCGCAAAATGAAGATATGATGGACTATGCCGCAAATAAGTTCCTTGAAATAAAAAACAAGTATATTAAAAACGATAATATTTATTTTGCAATTGTACCGGATAAAAACTTTATCCTTGCACCCGAGGGCGGCTATCCGTCACTTGATTATGATGCATTTGCGGAAGGCATGAAATCTCGTACACAGTATATGAAATATATTGATATTACGCCAATGCTTTCACTTGATGATTATTATAAAACCGACAGCCACTGGCGTCAGGAAAGCATAACGGATATTGCAGGATATATTGCGAATGAAATGGGCGCGGATATTCCGCAGGAGTATACCGAAAATACACTTGAAAATCCATTTTACGGAGTATATGCAGGTCAAAGTGCCCTGCCGGCAAAACCGGACACTATAAAATATCTTACAAACGATGTTATGTCGGGATTTAAGGTAACGAACTTTGGCAGCGGAAAACCCGAACAGGGCGAAATGTATGACATGGAAAAAGCATTTGGACGTGACCCGTACGAAATGTTTTTATCAGGCTCAATGCCGCTTCTTACAATTGAAAATCCGAATGCGGAAAACGATAAGGAGCTTGTGATTTTCCGTGATTCGTTCGGCTCATCACTTGCACCCATACTCGCGCAGGGATACAGCAAAACAACGGTAATAGATATTCGTTATATGCAAAGTGCATTCATAGGAAACTTTGTAGATTTTGAAAATGCCGATACCCTGTTTATCTACAGCACATCACTCTTAAATAACAGTACGGCGATGAAATAGTGAAATAAAACCCCGGTTGCATTTGCAACCGGGGTTTTGCGTTTTATCTGGAATGTTTTATCATCATTGTAGGGAACGACCTATGTGTCGTTCCGAAAAGCGGAATGCCACGCAGGGCATTCCCTACGATTTTTTATTTAGAATGTTTTATCATTGTATCAATAACGTCGTATATTTTTTCTCTGTCAGCAGGACTTAACTTTTCCAGCTTTTCAGCAAGAAGGGAGTCTTTAATTGAATAACTGCGGTGTGTGACGTCAACAAGAAGCATATCTGCAGAAACCTCAAGCGCATCTGCAAACTTTAAAAACGTTTCAAGTGCAGGAATTTTTTCGCCGCGTTCAATCATCCCAACGTAATTTGTACTTAAAGAAGTTTTCTCTGCTAACTCTTCCTGACGAAGTTTCTTTTGGATTCGATATTTTCTGATGTTTCGACCTATAGCGGATAAATCCATTTTGCCCCTCCTATTAGTCTGTATATATTACTAATAGTATAGATTAAAAACGCACAACTATGAACAAACTAAAAGGAAGACGATATAACTAATAGTATTGATTTTAAATTAAAAATAATGTATAATAGCATAAAAGATTATTGAGGTGTATTATGCTGAATACATTAAGTTGCGCTTTTTTCGGACATAGGGATTTTTGTATGAATAATAAGTATGAACAGATAATGGAAAAAATTTTATATCAATTACTGAAAGATAATGAATACGTGGAATTTCTTGTAGGTAGAAACGGTGAATTTGACCAGTTTGCCGCATCTTGTGTACGCCGCGCAAAGAAAAATTTTGGCGACGACAACAGCGCGCTTGTTCTTGTTTTGCCTTATGAAACGGCAGAGTTCTCAAAGAACAAGGAGTATTTTGAAAAGTATTATGATGAAATTGAAATTTTTGATGCCGCTTATTATAAATCCGCTATGCATGAAAGAAACTGCAGTATGGTGGACAGAGCGGATTTGATAATATGCTATGTTGAGAATAATAGTGGAGGTGCATATAAGGCAATACAATATGCTGAAAAAAGAGGAAAGAAAATAATAAATCTTGCTGTTAATAATAAATAAAACCCCGGTTGCATTGCAACCGGGGTTATTTTTATTCGCTTTTTGAATGAATTATTTCAATGAACAGCCGCGCGTAGTTTACCAGCGACACAATGGAAACAAGTCCTATAAGACAGGAAATTGCAACCGTTGAGATGTTGACAGCCGGCATTGCGATAAGGTAGGTAACGGTAAAGAAAATTACAAACGAACCGAGTTTTCCCACTTTATTTGCCGGAACAACAATCTTTTTGACAAGCAGGTAAAGTGCTCCTATAATCATCATAAGCTCTTTAAGTGCAACGATAAGCACAACCCACGGCGGCAGAATTCCGCCGAGCCACAGACACACAACTGCCGAAATCTGCAGAAGCTTGTCTGCAAGCGGGTCGCAAAGCGTGCCGAATTTACTTATTGCATTATATTTTCTTGCAAGATATCCGTCCACAAGGTCGGTTATGCAGGCAACAACAAAAATTACTGCGGCTATAAAATTATTTATCCAGTAGTAATATATAAACACCGGAATAAGCAAAATCCTAATAAAAGTAAGGATATTAGGTACTTTTTTCATGGTAAAAATAATTCCCCTCGGTTTCTTACAGTTTAGTGCAAACCCCTGTTTCAGCTACGCCATATGCAGTTTCAACAATTTTCTGGTTGAAAATTGCATCTTCCGGAGATACGATTTCAGCTTCTTCACCAAGAATATATTTTCCAAAGTTTTCAATTTCTTTCTGATACATATTTCCAAGCTCAGCTTCCATTTTAACCGGACCGTTGTCCACTCTGTTCTGTGCGGCATCATAGCCGAGTGAATCGTCGGCAATAATAACCTCAACGGTGCCGCCTTCAACCTGACTTATTGTGCCGTTGGCAAGAATGCTTCCTTTTGTGCCGTAGAATTCAAGGAAACATTTTGCGGCAATATCCGGAATGTTGAAATTTGCATCAACAAACACTTTTGCGCCGTTTTCCATCTGCATAAGAACAGCGGAAGAATCGTCTGCATTATATCCGAATGTGCCGTTATCCGCAAAAGCGAAAACCTTTTCGGCTTTAAGACCGGTTATGTACTGAATAAGGTCGATACAGTGAATACCCATATCCATCATTGCACCGCCGCCGGATTTTGTTTTATCCTGACGCCAGTTACCTTCCATTTTCGGATACCAGCATGTAAGCTGACCACGGCAGGAAACGATTTCACCAATCTGACCTGACTGAATTATTTCTTTCATTTTCTGGTGATATGCGTGATATCTCATCATAAATCCGATGCCCAGTTTAACGCCGGCTTTTTTGCACATTTCGTAAATTTCTTCGGAATCGGCAACTGTAAGTCCCATCGGTTTTTCAAGCAGAATATGTTTTTTTGCTGCTGCTGCCGCCGCAACCTGCGGTTTGTGGCAGAACACGGGAGATGCAATGTAAACAACATCAATATCATCCCTTGCAAGAAGGTCCGCTTCATTATCGTAAGCAGCAAGAGCACCGTATTTTTCCTTAACTCTTTCTGCAGCTTCTTTATTTGCATCCATAACGGCAATAAGCTCAGCATTATCCGCAAGCATCATTCCCGGAATAGTACGTCTGTCGGCAATACCGCCGGCACCTATAACGCCCCATCTTAATTTAGTCATTTTCAAAACAACCCTTTCAATAATAGATGTTTAAATTTTACTATATATTGCACTTTTTGTCAATAGACGTATTAACATTTTAAACAAATATTATTATTGACATAAGTAATAGAATTTTATATAATAATACATATATATCCACATGGAAAGGTCGGCTTTGAAATGGCAGAAAACGTAAGAAAAATGTCGGAGGTTCCGAAAGGGCAGAGATTTCAGTTTTTTATAGATTATTTCGGCGTGAGAACCCTGCTTATAATTGCCGGGATTATTTGTGTTGCATATATTATATATGCGCTGAATCAGCCTAAACCCGATGCAAGAGTGCTTATGGCAAGCTATGAGGATTTTGCGACGCAGGAAGTGCTTGGCGAAATTGAAAATGCGTTTAATGAACAGGAAATGGATTTCAATGAGGACGGCAGGGTGATGATGCAGGTTAACTACAATTATCTTGACCAGAAGCTCATGCAGACGGCGCCGGAAAGCTATGTAACCCTGCAGACAAAGCTTATGACATCGGTTGGTGATACACTGCAGATTTATCATATTCTTGATGAATCGGCATATCAGCTTTTCTATAATTTCGGGGCGATTGGAACATATGCTGATTTTGAAGGGTATGAAACAGGTCATGCGCCGGAAGAATATGTAAAAATACCGCTTAGCGAAATTTCTGCTTTTGATAAGGAAATTCTGGGAAAAGATGCGGATAAGCTGTTTCTCACAATACGTCCGAAGGCAAATGCGGAGGTTAACAGAGCGAAAAATCTTGATAATTACAATGACCACATTGATGCACTTGCAAAAGTGCTCGGATTTGCAAAGACAAATTAAAAAAACTATAGACAAAATATAAGTTTACTGTTATAATATAATAAGTAGATAAAATATCCGGAGGAAAGCCTATGAAAAAGATTGCAGCGCTTGTGCTGGCGGCACTTCTCAGCTTTTCATATGCCGCATTTGCAGAGGGCGGACTTCTTATAGCACCTGTACCAAAAACGGAAAACGAAATAACCGTTATATTTGATGGTGAAAAACTGGAGTTTGATTCAGACCCGGTTATAATAAACGACAGAACAATGGTGCCGATGAGAAAAATTTTTGAAGAGCTTGGTGCAACGGTCGGCTGGGACGACACAGCACGCAGAGTTGAAGCTGTTTTTGATGACGGCACACATATTCTGCTTTATATTGACAATCCGGTTGCATATAAAAACGGTGAAGCGAAAATGCTGGAAACAGCTCCGTTTATAAAAGATTCAAGAACGTTTGTGCCGCTTCGGTTCGTTTCCGAAGGCAGCGGCGCCGGAGTTGACTGGGACGGCGATACCTACACGGTTACAATAACGCCGCCATACCTTGACTGCAAGTTTGTTCCGTTCGGCGAGTTTATGACAATACCGTCGCCGGTTGGCGCGTCGGATGCATTTGTTCTTACAGATTATGTGAGAGATTCGTCAGGTGCCGTAATAACATATGACATAAAAGATGCCGGAATGGAAAACGTAATAAAATATGAGGCGTATCTTGAAACGTTCGGATACGAAAGAATTACCGGTGAAGTGCACGATGCGGAAAAGATTTTTTATAACAAACCCGTTGTTATAAAAACCGAGGTTGTAAAACAGCAGTATAAAATAAACATTTATTCCGACCCGGAAGGAAATACAATCAAAAAATACTTGAAATAACGGAGGTAACTAATATGAGTGACGAAAAAAACTTAGGCGAAATGGGTAACGTAAAAATATCGGAAGAAGTAATCGGACTTCTGGCAGAAAAAGCAATAAAAAATATTGACGGAGTTGTAGGTCTTGCAAGTAATGTTGTTGAATCGCTTGTTGCCATGGTAAGCAGAAAAAATAATGTTAAAGGCGTAAGTGCCGACATTAAAAACGAAAACGTAAGCATCACACTTCACACGGTAATCCGTTTTGGCGTAAGAATTCCGGAAGTTGCATGGCAGATTCAGGAAAACGTTAAAACTGTTGTTGAAAGCATGACAGGACTTAACGTTGATAAAGTAAACGTTTGTGTTGACGGCGTTCAGTTCCCCGAAGATGAACCAGTAGAAGAAGCTCCGGCGGAGGAAACTGCCGAATAATTGTACTTTGTAAACTTAAAGCATTTTTGGCGACTTACCGGATATAATTTAATATCTTTGTAAGTCGCTTTTTTTATAACGGAGGGAAGCGCATGAAAACAGCGCAGATTGGCGAATTCGGTGAAATACTGAATTTTAACAGAAGAACCGCAAGGGACCTTGCATTCAAATACGTGTTCAGATGGATTTTTGTGGGTGAAGAAGCACTTGCCGAAATGGATAAAGAGCTTGCTGAAACAGAATTCAAACCTGTGGATATAGAATATATCCGCAAGGCAGTACCCGGCGTTATCGGGAATATGGCGGAAATTGATGCCGTTATTGAAGAAAATTCAAAAGGCTGGAAAAAAAGCAGAATTTCAAATGTGTGCATAAGCGCAATGCGCCTTGCGGTTTATGAAATTCTGTATATGGAAGATATTCCGCGCCGTGTGTCCATCAACGAAGCGGTTGAAATTGTAAAAACTTATGATATGGCACCTGCCGCATCCTTTACAAACGGCGTGCTCGGTAAAATCGGCGAGCCGGAGGATGGCGACAAGGAATAAAAATTGAGGGGCTTGCGCCCTCGGCTTAAAGGATTTTTATGGAAGAAAAAAATATTTTTACCATAACACAACTTAATAGCTATATTAAAAACATAATTGAATCGGATTTTGCTCTTAAAAATATCTGGCTCAAAGGTGAAATATCAAACTTTAAAGCACATACATCGGGACATCTGTACCTTACGCTTAAAGATGAAAACTCGGTAATCAATGCCGTAATGTTCAAGGGCAGTGCATCGGGACTTCTTTTCAGACCCGAAAATGGTATGAAGGTAACGGTAAAGTGCTCTATACGTGTGTATGAACCGATGGGTGGATATCAGGCGTACATAACCGAAATGGAAAAAGACGGACTTGGCGATTTGCATCTTGCGTTTGAAGAGCTTAAAAAGAAGCTTGCCGCAGAAGGTCTTTTTGATGCGGCAAGAAAAAAACCAATTCCGCATTTCCCGGAAAGAATAGGTATTGTAACATCACCTACAGGTGCGGCAATCCGTGATATGCTTAACATAATCGGGCGAAGATGTAATTATGCAAAGGTGTATATTTATCCTGCGCTTGTGCAGGGCGAGGATGCACCGCCGCAGATTATTGAGGGTATAGAATATTTCAATAAAACAAAAAGCGTTGACGTTATAATAACCGGACGCGGCGGCGGCTCGATTGAAGATTTGTGGGCGTTTAACGATGAGGGCGTGGCAAGATGTATTGCTGCATCCACTCTTCCTGTGATATCGGCTGTCGGTCACGAAATTGATTTTACAATTGCGGATTTTGTAGCCGACCTTCGCGCAGCAACACCGTCGGAAGCGGCAGAGCGTGTGGCAACAGATTCGGCTGAACTTAAAAAGCGTCTTGAAACAGCGGCGGAAAAACTTGCCGCAGGTCTTACGAATAATATAACGCAAAAGAAACTTCAGCTTGAAGCACTTAGTCTGGACCGTATTTTTGACGGATTTAAAACAGGGCTTGAAGATAAGAAACTTAAAATAGACGAATATATGGAAAACATTTCAAAAAGTATGAACATACTTCTTGAAAGAAAACAGCAGCAGCTTAAAATGCAGGCGGCGGGACTTGAAGCATTAAGTCCGCTGGCGGTTTTATCAAGAGGATATTCAATTGCATTCGGAAAAGAAGGCAAACCTCTTGTTAAAACGGCAGATGTAGAAAAAGGCGACACTGTAACGGTAAAACTCTCGGACGGAGAGTTTGGCGCAAGAGTTGAAAACATCAGAAAGGCGGAAAAATAAATGGCTGAAAAGAAAACATTTGAAGAGCTTATACAGGAGCTTGGTGATACAGTAAGAAAACTTGATAACGGACAAACTCCCCTTGATGAAGCAATGGAGCTTTTTGAAAAAGGCGTAAAGCTTACAAAAGAATGTAACAAAATTCTTGATACAGCAGAGAAAAAAGTAAGTTTACTCCTTAAAAACTCCGAAGGGGAAATTACCGAAACAAAAATGGAGGAATAACTTTGGATAATTTGCAAAGGCTAAAAGAAACTGCCGCAGTTGTGGAATCCTGCCTTGATAAATATCTGCCGCTTCGTGACACTTATGAAAAAACTATTTACGAAGCAATGCGCTACAGCGCACTCGGCGGCGGTAAAAGAATCCGCGGCGTGCTTACACTTGTGTCGTGTATGATGGCAGGCGGTAAGGCGGAGGATGTATATCCTTTTGCGGCGGCAATTGAAATGATACATGCATATTCGCTTATACACGACGATTTGCCTGCAATGGATAACGATGATTTCCGCCGCGGCAAACCGACAAACCATAAAAAGTTTGGCGAGGCAATGGCAATTCTTGCAGGGGACGGGCTTCTCGGCCTGGCGTTTGAAACAGTGCTTAAAAATGCACCGGCTGAAGATAAAACCTGGGATGCACTTAAGCTTATGTCAATATGCGCCGGTCCCGACGGAATGCTTGGCGGACAGGTTGTTGATATGGAATCCGAAAACAAGGAAATAGGATATGACGAGCTTGTGTATCTTCAGCAGCACAAAACAGGCGCACTTATAAAAGCATCATGTCTTATGGGGGCAATAATCGGCGGTGCAGATGATGGGCTTAAGAACAAACTTGAACTTTATGCAAAAAACATCGGTCTTGCATTCCAGATAAAAGATGATATTCTTGATGTTGAAGGCGACGGGGATGTGCTTGGCAAACCAATCGGCAGTGATGCTGAAAGCGGCAAATCAACATTTGTTACCGCGTGCGGTCTTGAAAAATCAAAAGAAATGGTAAAAACCCTTTCCGAAGAAGCGGCAGCTGCTGTTTCCGGAATAAATGAATACGGTGATTTTCTTGCATGGCTTGCGCTTTGGCTTGCCGGAAGAAACCACTGATACATAGGGGGAGCTTATGGGGATATTCAGTAATAAAATAATCGGCTGTGCGCTTATGGCATGGTTTGCTGCGCAGGCGCTTAAAGTTTTGATTGACCTTTTGCTTAAACGGAAACTTAATATAGGCAGAATGATAGGCTCGGGCGGTATGCCCAGCTCACATTCGGCAATGGTAACTGCACTTGCGGTAGCCGTTGGCAGAACCGAAGGTGCGGCAAGTGTGCTTTTTGCAATTTGCGCGGTGCTTGCAGCAATTGTTATGTATGATGCGGCAGGTGTCCGCAGAGAAACGGGTGAGCAGGCGAAGATAATCAATCAGATGGTTGAAAACTGGATTGATGATGATACCGATTTCGGACGTGAGCTGAAAGAGCTTGTTGGACATACACCACTTGAGGTGTTTGCCGGTGCGGCACTTGGTATTGCAATAGGATTTATAATGTTTTGATTTGAAAATTTGAAAGAAGGAAATGTCTTAAATGAAAGCTGAAATAATTGCTGTAGGAACAGAGCTTTTGCTTGGCCAGATAGTTAATACAAATGCACGCGACCTTGCATCCGGTTTGTCGGATTGCGGCGTGATTGTATATTATCAGACGGTTGTGGGCGATAACCCGGGCAGACTTAAACAGGCGATTGCCGATGCATACGAAAGAGTTGACCTTGTTATTTTAACAGGTGGACTCGGACCTACAAAGGATGACCTCACAAAAGAAATAGTTGCAGAGTATTTCGGCAAAAAGCTTGTTCTTGATCAGCCCTCACTTGACAGAATACAGGGATATTTTGACCGTATGGGCAGGGAAATGAACGAAACCAATAAAAAACAGGCATATATGCCGGAGGGTTGCATAATACTTGAGAATAACTGCGGTACGGCGCCGGGGCTTATTGTTGAAGAGGGCGGCAAAATTGCAATTCTTCTTCCGGGACCGCCGAAAGAAATGAACCCCATGTTTGAAGAAAAGGTAAAGCCGTGGCTTTCCGGAAAAACCGGCAGCACAATAAAATCAAGAACACTTAAAATGACAGATATAGGCGAATCAAATATGGCGGCGGAGGTTTCCGACCTTATGGAAGGCGAAAACCCGACAGTTGCACCATATGCAAAAGAGGGTGAATCTGAGCTTCGTATAACTGCAATGGCAAAAACTGAGGAAGAGGCGGATGGCCTTATTGAACCGGTTGCAAAAGAAATTTATGCAAGACTTGGTGAATATATCTACGGCGAGGACGATACAACTCTTGTTGAGGCGCTTGTTAAAAAGCTCATAGAGAAAAAGATTACAATATCAACTGCAGAATCCTGTACGGGCGGGCTTATCGCATCGGAAATAACCTCCGTGGCGGGAAGCTCGGAAATATTCGGCAGCGGATATGTGACATATGCAAACTCCGCCAAGATGAAAATGCTTGGCGTTAAAGATAAAACACTTGCGGACCATGGCGCCGTAAGTGAACAAACGGCAAAGGAAATGGCAGAAGGAGCAAGGGCGGCTTCGGGCGCAGATATTGCCGTTTCTGTAACAGGAATTGCAGGACCCGGCGGCGGCACTCCGGAAAAACCCGTAGGTCTTGTGTACATGGCACTTGCCGACGACAAAGGTACAATTGTTAAAAAGCTTAACCTTGATGGAAGTCGCGATAAGGTGCGGAGAAGAACAGTTAAATATGTGTTTAAAATGGTAATGCAAAGAATAGATGAGAAAGGTGATAACAAATGAAAGACGTAAAAAGACTTAACTATGTAACGGACGATAAACAGAAGAAAGAAGCGCTTGACGCAATGTTTGCGCAAATGGAAAAACAGTTTGGTAAAGGTGCGGTAATGCGTCTTGGCGAAAAGGGTATTCCTGATATTGAGGTTGTATCAACAGGTTCAATCGGTATTGATGC
>JAFVVU010000321.1 GCA_017502065.1 Clostridia bacterium
GCACAAAGTGCACTTTATTCTTTTGCAAATACGGTTATTATGGCAGTGGTTAACGGCTTTGGCGAACATGCAACAACAGGAATAGCAATAGCAAACCAGTTTGACGTCATTCTGTATCACATAGGTTATGCACCTTCTCTTGCAGTATCACCTTATGTTGCGCAGAACATAGGCAGCGGCAACATAAAACGTGCGAAAAAATCTATAATAAGCGGAATATTTATAACAATAGCTTTTGGGGCATCGTTCGGTGCATTATCAGCAATTTTCTCGCGTCAGCTGGCATCAACAATGTCACACACACCGGAGGTTATTGCATTTGCACGGCAAAAAATGATTATAATTTCAAGTACATATTTCATATCCGGTATCAACGAGGTTATGGGTGGCGTAATGCGCGGACTCGGAAAACCGATTATCCCTGCAATTTCCACATTTATGTATATGTTCCTGTTCAGATTCTTCTGGATATATGTAATTTATCCGCTTTGCCCGAACCTTACATTCCTGTATACCGTATGGCCGGTGGGCTGGATACTGTCAATTCTGACATTACTTATATTCTATTTCCCGACAATAAAGAAACTACAAAAAAACCTCGCCTGATGGCGAGGTTTTTCTTTTTATAAATAAAAATGATGATTGCCGATAGCGGTATAAAATTTTCTGTTTTCCATAATCCAGAAATTGCCTGCTTTATCGGGATTTAAGAAAAAGAGACTTCCGCCAGCAGTATTTTTGCCTTCAAGTGCCATTTTTGCCGCAAGATAGGATTTTTGCGTAGGCTCATCAAAAATAGTTCCGTTGATAACAGGTTCAAACTGTACGCCGCCGACATCGTCAAAAATAACGCCGTAAATTGTATTCGGGAAAAGGGGACTTTCCACGCGGTTCAGCACAACATTGCCAACAGCAATCATGCCGTCAAGACTTTCACCCTGACTTTCGCAGCTGATTATCTTTGCAAGCCAGTATACGTGGTCATTGTCATATTTACGGTGCAGTATTTTTTCTTCAGGGATGGTGCACCCATTCTTTTCAATCTGAACAGTATAGAAAGGAGCATCCCATGAAACATCTGCATCAAGATGCTCGGAAATAAATCTAACAGGAACATACGTCCTTGAATTAACCAGCATAATGCTTGCCGGAAGAGTCACTTTTTCGCCGTTTATGTAGGCATGCTTTTTGTTTATTGGCATCTCAATTGTCTTTTCTTCAAACTCAATTATTGCCATTTCATTTTCTTCATCCCAAATAACACTTTCAGCACCGAACATATCCGAAACTTCCCTTATAGGAGCGTAGGTTGTGCCATCATATAAAAATGGTGCATCGTTCATTTTTATATAATCTCCGTTAAGAGAAATGTCCACGGGAATATCAAAAAGGTCGCTTGCCGAAATTGAGAGAGCGGAAAGAAGAAATATGAAAAAAGCAAATGTAAATATCTTAAGCTTCATATTTTCACCTCCATACATAACAGTATAACATGGCATTATTATTAGTTTCAACGCACAAAAAATGGGTTCTTTTATAAACATTTAACATAAAATGCAATATAACGAAATTATACTTGAAAAAGGAGCGAAAATATGTAATAATATAAGTATAGAAATAAAAAATGGAGGAAACTGATTATGTCAAACGTCTCGGCAATTATTATGGCTGCAGGGGCAGGAACCAGAATGAAATCCGCTTATTCCAAAGTTGTGCATAAGGTTTGCGGCACTCCGTTGGTACAGTGGGTGTATGATGCAGGGGAAGAAGCTGGTGTTTCAAAAACGGTTGTGGTAGTAGGTCATAAATCCGAACAGGTAAAAGAATGTTTAGGGGAAAATAAACTATACGTGCTTCAGGAAAAACAGCTTGGAACAGGGCATGCAGTAATGTGTGCAATGCCTGAACTTGATGATGGCGGCTGTGTGCTTGTTCTTTCGGGGGATGTGCCCCTTATAACAAGCGAAACCCTTAAAAATGCAATTGAATATCATTCGGAAAACAGACTTGCAGCAACAATTATATCAGCAAAGATTGATAATCCTTTTGGTTATGGAAGAATAATCCGTAGCGAAACGGGTGATGTAAAAGCAATTGTAGAAGAAAAGGATGCAACAGGTGCGCAAAAGCTTATAACGGAAATAAATTCCGGACTGTACTGTTTTGATACCGGACTTCTTCGCGCAGCGCTTTCCGAGCTTAATACCAATAATGCGCAAGGCGAGTATTACCTTACCGATACAATTGGAATACTTCTCAAAAACGGATATTCTGTGGGCGCATATCAGATGACCGACAATAAAGAGATTATGGGTATAAACGACCGTATGCAGCTTGCGCAGGCAGAAAGTGTTATGAGAAAACGTATAGCCGAAAAACATATGAAAAACGGCGTTACAATTATTGATCCGGAGTCCACATATATAGGACCAAAAGTAACAATAGAACGTGACTGTGTAATTCTTCCGGGAACAATGCTTGAGGGCAATACCGTAATTGGCGAAGAATGTGAAATCGGTCCGTCAAGCAGAATTACGGACAGTGAAATCGGTTGCGGCACCACAGTTGAAAATTCGGTTATAAAAGAAAGCACTGTCGGTTCAAATGTAAAAATTGGTCCGTTTGCATATATTCGTCCGAACTGCAAGGTTGCGGATAATGTTAAAGTCGGCGATTTTGTTGAGCTTAAAAACTCAAATATAGAAAGCGGTACAAAAATTTCGCATCTCACTTATGTAGGTGACAGTGACGTTGGTAAAAACGTAAACTTCGGTTGCGGTACAGTAACTGTTAATTATGACAGTAAAAAGAAACACCGTACAACAATAGGAGATAACGCGTTTATCGGCTGTAATACAAACCTTGTAGCACCTGTTGAGGTGGGCAGGGGAGCGTATACAGCGGCAGGCTCAACAATAACTGAAAATGTGCCGGAAGATGCACTTGGCATAGCAAGAAACCGTCAGGTAAATAAAGAAAATTGGGTTAAAAATAAAAAGTTTTAAGTATTTATTGACATTTTTTTTAATTACATATATAATTAATACATAAGAGTAATTTATAGGAGTGATTTCTAATGGTGGCCACCCACGGTAAAAATATTAAAATTTTCGCAGGTAATTCACATAAAAAACTTGCAAAAGACATAGCAGCGAAGTTACATGTTCCGCTTGGCAACTCAGAAGTAAAAGTTTTCAGTGATGGGGAAGTTTATGTTAATATAAATGAATCTGTTCGTGGTTCTGAAATTTTTATTATCCAGTCAACTTGTGACCCGGTTAATGATAATATAATGGAACTTCTTATTATGATTGATGCATTCAAAAGAGCATCTGCAGCACGTATCACAGCAGTAATTCCGTATTTCGGTTATGCTCGTCAGGACAGAAAAGCAAAAGCACGTGACCCGATTTCAGCAAAACTTGTTGCGGATATTATAACAACTGCCGGTGCAGACAGAGTTCTTACAATAGACCTTCATGCTCCGCAGATTCAGGGATTTTTCAATATCCCGGTTGACCATCTCCTTGGTGTGCCGCTTCTTGCAAATTACTTCAAAGCTAAATATAAAGATGACATTGAAAATGTATGTATTGTTTCACCTGACCATGGTAGCGTAGGCAGAGCACGTCAGTTTGCACAGAAACTCAAAGTTCCTTTTGCAATTGTCGACAAACGCCGTCCGAAACCGAACTCATGTGAAGTTATGAGCATCATCGGTGATATCAAAGGAAAACATTGTATCATGGTTGAGGATATGATTGATACAGCAGGAACAATTACAGCAGGGGCAAGCGCTCTTATGGAAAGAGGCGCAATTGACGTTGCGGCAGCTTGTACACATGGTGTTCTTTCAGGTCCGGCTATTCAGCGTCTTGAAGAATCCTGCATCAAAGAAGTTGTAATGCTTGACACAGTACCGCTTAAGAAAAGCAAAATGATTGATAAATTCAAGGTTCTTTCCGTTGCACCTATCTGTGC
>JAFVVU010000033.1 GCA_017502065.1 Clostridia bacterium
GGATTGCCGGATGCATCCTTATATGTTGCTTCAAGTGTATATGCCTTAAGCTCTTCCGGCATTTTTGAAAGGTCAAAGTTCCATGTAACTTTTGACGCTGCCGGTACAGATGCACTTTCAAGAACTGTTTTTCCGTCTTTTACCGCAAATTCAATACTTGAGTCCGGAACAAGTGCAAAGCCTGTTGTATTAACTTCTGCAACTGCCGTGCCGTAGCCCTCTTCAATATAGTTAAATACACGTGCAGGGTACATATCAAAACGACTGCCGCCATCTGCAAGTCCTAAAGACACATCATCATAATATATGATACCGGAATGTTTCAGTCTTATGATAAATGTAAGAAGCTTGGTTTCTTCTTCAACTTCAATAAGAAGCTTGAGCGGATGCCACTGTTCTCCGTTCGGGTCCTCATCTTCCCATGTATAGCAATCTGTTGTCACAGTTGTAAGCATTGCATTAAGCGAGCTTGTACGTGCGTTGTACGGTTCAATTTTCATATATGCACCGCCGCCGCGTGTATACTGTTTAACCTTTACCCAGGCTGTAAACACATACTGCTGTCCGGGGATAAGTCCGTCTTCGATATATATTGACTGTCCTGCATATGGGCCATAGTTGGCATATACATTTCTTGTGTCAATTTTCATACTGTATTCGCCGGTGCGCGCTTCTTCATTTGTTCTTGCAGTAACGGGACCCCACTCACCGTTATAACCATTCCAATGAGTAGCAGCCATTCCCTCGCCCTCTTCAAAGCCGCCGTTTTTAACAACGTTTGTTCCTTCAATCATTTCTGAATTGAGAGCTTTTTCGTTCTGAGCCGCAAGAGATGCATTTGCATCATCAAGAAGACGCTGTTCAAGTTCAAGCTTATCCTGATAAGCCTTCATTACTTTTTTATCGCCGGAAACCTTAAGGGATGCATCGTCCCAGAAATATGTTCCACCGTTACATGTACGGATTATAAGCTGAACAATTGTTGCATTTTTAGGTGCAACACATGAAACTTCCATTTCATACCATTTACCTTCAGCGCAGCCTTCAAGCTTAAGGTCTGCACGGTCAAGATAAACTTTATCATCATCCATAAATACCATTGTAAGCTGAGGATAGCTTTCAGCTGAGTGTTTTTTTGCCACATACATCCACACATTTGTTGTATATGTTGCTCCCTCAAACGGTTCAAACTGAATAGAACCAATTGCCTGTGATGTTGCACTTGGAGCAGGAAGCTTATAGGAGTATTTTCCTGTTCTTGCCTGTTCAGCAGAAACACCGCTTCCGGAAGCGGCTGACCACCATATAGCCTGGTCCTGACTTTCACATCCGCCGTTTGTAAAAAGTTCAATTTCGTTTTTTGCCGCTGATACGTTAAGCGTTGCAAACGCCATAACTATAACAAGCATAAGACAAATAATGTTTTTAAGTTTCATAAAGAGTACCTCCTCTTTTTGTTTTCTTATACTTTTATTGTACAACATTTTTCTTAAAATAAATAGGATTTATCGGTCCTGCAATATAAATCTGCTCACTTTTATACTTGACATTTTGCTTTCAAAATTGTATAATCAGGCTATGGATACTAAAACAATACTTAAAGAACACCAAAAACTGAATACTCTTCCGTTTTATATTGAAAAGTTTTGTCCGGATGAACCCATCCGTCTTCATTATCACGATTGTGTTGAGCTTATTTTCTGCACCGGCGGTTCCGGTCTTACGCAGTTTGAAAATTCCTGTCTTAAACTGAAAAAAGGAGACCTTTTTGTTATAGGCGGTAAGGCAACCCATACAATGTCTGATTTAAAGGATTTTGCTGCATACCGGATTCTGTTTGACTTTTCAATGCTTGATGCACTTGATGATGAAATAAAAAACACGGTCGGATTTACATCCATGTTTTTGCTTAACGATAGCGGTGATATGACCTATGCATACAAATGCTGTATTTGCATGAACGGCGCATATTTTGACAGACTGTCCTCTCTTATGAATGAGCTTTTCAATGAATACGAATCGGACACAACCGTAAATGAATATTACATCCGCACACTTTTCTTAAGCATTTGCATTCTTATCATAAAATGTTTTGAAAGTCGTCCTCATAAAGATGCAAAGCTTTTGTTTGACAAATCTATTGCAGCCCTTACAAAAAGTATTGATGAGAATAAATCAATGGAAGAAATTGCCGCATCACTTGGAATATGCGAACGGTATTTCCGTAAATTTTTCACAGAACGTGCCGGTGTTTCACCCGCGCAGTTTGTTACTGATATGCGGCTTCGCAGGGCAAAATCAATGCTTGCCTGCAGTGATAAATCCATTACGGATATCGCTTTTGCCTGCGGATTTTACGACAGCAGTCATTTAACAAGAGTTTTTAAGAAACAAGAAGGTATTACACCAAAAGATTATAGAAAAAGAACCCGTCAGTGACGGGTTCTTTTTTTAATAAATTAAGCTTTAGTTTTAATCTGTCCTTTATACATAATTCTGTACATCATTACAGCCGCTTCCGCTCTTGTTGTGTTACCGAGAGGATTGATTGTTCCGTCCGGATTACCTTTTACGATATTTTCGATTACCATTTTGGATGCGTGAAGTGCCGCATAATCTGCAAAGAGATCCTTATCCTTAAAGGAATCAAGTCGTACAAGAGCTCCTGTTGTATCAAGAGTTTTTGCAATTTCCATACCTCTTGAACAGATTGTCATTACGTCCTGACGTGAAATTGCTTCGTTCGGGTTGTAGAGGTTGTTCCCTACACCTGTAAGAATACCAAGGGCTTTACCCATTGCAATCTCTTTTGCATAATAGTGGTTCGGGTCAATATCATCAAATGTTGATGATGCGTCTGCTGTAAGACCGAGTGTTCTTATAAGGAAGCCTGCAAAATCTGCTCTTGTAATGTTTTCGCCCGGTGCAAAGCCGCCTGCGATTTCATTTACAACTTCCTTCATTGCAAGTGTTTCAATTTCTTTTTCTGCCCAATCAAAACCTGCTATATCTGCATATGCATCTTCATTTACTGCCGCAATATCAAACGGTGTGTTTGCGTTTAGTTTGTAAAGTCCTACGCCAAGAGACGGCATTGTCAGTCTGAAACTGTTATCTGCTGAGGAAACTGTTTTTTCAAGTCCCGCTCCGTTTACAAGTGTTGCGGTATATCCGTCAAAGCTGATTTTGCCGTTATTGCTTACAAGCTTGATATCTGCATTATGTTCAGCAGCGTGCATATTCATTACAGCAAGATAAGTCTGTCCGTTTGCCGGGTCCTGCCAGATGCGGTACCATACGTCGTTTTCCTGCCAGTTTGCTATAAGAATTGTATTCTTTTCGGAGAAGTGTTTGAAGATAATATCTTTTTCTCCACTTTGTACAAAGTCGCACCATTCCTGATAACGTTCCGGTATATCTTTAATTGATTCAAGCACCATATCCGATGCACCTGTCATTGAGAAGAACCCAATCATTTTTACGCCGCCCCAGAAGCCCTGATAGAACTGATGACGAACGCCTGTTATTGTAGGTCTCCAGTGATTTTTACTCATTGGTGTCATCTGTGCAATTATTGCAACAGGAACCTGCTCTTTATTTCCTTCGCCACTCCAGCGTGCACGGATATATGTGTAGCCGGAAACCGCTTCTTCATCCTTTGCATACGGGTCGGTTGCAAAAATATCGCCGATTCGTGATGAACGGAGCATATTTGCTTTGTTACCTGTATCAAGAATATATACCGGTGCGGACTGGTCATATTTTCTTATCTGGATATAGCTCTGTTCAAGCCAGTATTCCATATAATCATATTCTTTGATTTTACCGCCGCTGTTTATTTTCATTGAAACCTCGTCAATTACTATCCATGCAAATACTGCCGGATGATTACCGAAGTTTTTAAGAATTGCTTCAATTTGTTTGAATCTTTTTGCTGTGGGATATGCGTTTGGTTCTGTTGAACCGAGCTGCAGGAAGAATTTAATACCTTCTTTGTGTCCTGCATCAAGCATTTCACCGTATTTTTTAAGACCCTCTTCCATATTATCGAAATCGTGGCCGTCTACCATTGTTTTAAATACGTTAATACCGTGGATTTCACTTTCCTGCCAGAAATCGTTTGCATCACCGTATCCGATAATCGGATAGAAGATTTCGCCGTTTTCGTCAATGAAATTGCCGTTTCCGTCAAGGCGTTTCGGACGGTGTGTACGATACACACGTTTTTCCTGTTTGTCACCTATCGGATTGCCTGCAGCATCTTTATATGTTGCTTCAAGGGTATATGCCTTTAATTCTTCCGGCATTGCATTAATATCAAAATTCCATATAACTTCCTGAGCTGCAGGAAGAGTTGCACTGTCAAGAACAGTTTCGCCGTCTTTAAGTGCAAATTCAATTGTGGAATTTTCTTCTACCGGATAGAACGCAGTATTTACATCTGCAACTGCTGTTCCGAATTCGTCTTCAGTATAACAGAATGTGCGTGTTGAATAAAGTTCAAAACGGTTACCTGTTTCCGCAAGACCAAAGCTTATATCATCAAAATAAACAACGCCTTCGTGCTGCATTCTAATAAGCATGGTAATCATTTTTGTTTCCTGCTCAACTTCAAGCAGAAGCTTGATTGGATGCCATTCGTTTCCATCCGGATCTTCATTTTTCCATGTGTAATAACCGGTTGTTTTTGCATCAAGCATTGTGTTGAGTGCATTATAACGTGCGCTGTACGGTTCCATTTTAATGAATGCACCGCCGTCACGTCCGTATTCAGCCATTTTTGCCCATGCGGTAAACACATAGGTCTGTCCGGGAATAAGTCCGTCTTCAATAAAAATCTGCTGATTGATAAACGGACCAAATCTTGCTCTGTCACTGCCACGGGTATCAATTTTCATACTGTACTCGCCTGTTCGGGCTTCTTCATTTGTTCTTGAGGTTACCTCTCCCCATACACTCTGATAGCCATGCCAAGATTTTGCGGCATTTCCGCTACCTTCTTCAAATGAACCGTTATCAATAAGGTTCGGGCTTCCTTCTACAATTTCAGAGGCAAGAGCTTTTGCATTTGCCGCATCATAAGATGCTTGTGCATCTGCCGCAAGTTTTTCTTCAAGTGCAAGTTTTTCTTTATAAGCATCCATTATCTTCTTACTGCCTGTTACCTGAAGTGAACAGTCATCCCAGTAATATGTACCGCCTTTATACATACGGAGGTATATCTTACCATTTGTTGTTCCTACAGGAGCTTCTCCCGAAGTTTTTATTTCATACCATTTACCTTCCTGTGCACCTTCAAGTTCAACTCCATCTTTGAAAAGTTCTTTATTATTGTCATCATAAAAAAGAATTTGCACACCCGGGTGACTTTCAGGTACAAGCTGTTTATCAATATACACCCACATTGAAAAGTTATATGTAGCCCCTTCAAATGCATCAAACTTACGAACAATAACGTTACCGACACCTTCTGTTGAATCAAAGCTGTCTTTATACGAATATTCGCCACTGTGTGCAAAATCCGTTGAAAGTCCGGTGCCGGCTTTGCCGCCGCCATCCCAGTAGATGCTTCCGTCGCCTTCAAGGTCGCCGTTTTGTGCAATTTCAATGTATTCTGCTGCTGATACTGTAATCACGCCAAATGCCATAATTACAACCAGAAGCAAACATAAAAAGGATTTAAGTTTCATAATTTCTACCTCCTGTGGTTTCCATTTCCCACTTTTATTTACACTTAAATTATACAACATATGGCATCTAAAATAAATACACTTTTGTTCGCTAAAAATGTCTTTTTGTTCATAGTTTTGTTGTAAAAAAGGAGTCCCTTGCCGGAACTCCTTTTTATCTACCTCTCCTCTTTTGCGATTTAAGCTTTTGTTTTTATCTGACCCTTGTAAATGATTCTGTACATCATTACAGCCGCTTCAGCTCTGGTTGTGTTTCCAA